>JAAYWX010000453.1 GCA_012516225.1 Clostridiales bacterium | reverse complement strand
GTATAGGCAAATTTCTCGTTATATAAAGATTGCTCTTAAACATTTCCTTAAGACCATCACCTTCATATTCATAATTCTTCATATTCTCAGATATGGCCGGAAGTATGAGATTGTCAAAAATCGCCTTGTTGTCTGTAGCCTTTTGAAAATAATCCCCTACTCCTCCTTCTACTTTGTTTATAACCTTTAAAATTTCCCATTCAGATCTATAAATTCCCCATCTCTTCATATATTCATAAAAATTTGAATCAAGCCTTTTTGCACTGCTTTGAGAATATTTCACAAAATCCCTTCTATTGTCTTCTATGAACTTTTCAAACACTTCCATTTCTACAGCCTTTTCATTGTCTCTATCATAAACAGGTATATTTTCCAAAGTATAAAATCCATTGTTTGCATGCTCATAAGTATATGGAAAATAGTTTAAACCTATCTTCTCATCATCATCTTCATTTTTCCCTACATTTTTCCTATAGGCTTTCATACATATTCCCGTAATAAGATATTTTTCTCTATTCGTATCTAATTTCCATTCCAATAATACATGGAATGTGTAGGGATTTAATCTGCCCTTTTGATCATAAAACATAGAGCTTATTTTGTTTCCATTGTTTTTCCCCCATCGAGTTTCAGGTAGCATTATTTGAAATATAAGCTGCATCATGACACCTTTTCCCCCACCATTCTTCAAAGTAAAAAGAGTGTGATCTGGGCTTCCATCTTTGGTCAAATCAAATATAGAATTTTCATGCTCCTTTTTAAATCCATCATATTTGCAGCCTACAAGCCTAATTTTAGAAATTCTTGGCATATTAAAAACCCTCCTTTGTATCCTCTATAAGACCCATGATTTCCTCATACCTCTCTTGACTGTGATATAAATAATTAAGCCTTTCATAAAGCTCATCTTTAGGTATTATCCTAGATTCTTTCATCATATCTACAATAAGTCCTTCATCTTTTAAAGGTTTTAAAGCTTCATGAATAAATCCAAGTCTTGTATCTATAGATTTGCTAAATGGAAGTTCTTCACTATTTGATGGCTTTGAATGAGAAAGTTCCAACGTCCACAAAGTATATATATCATCAATAGCTAAAGCCCAATCTTTTGAAAAATTTTCCTCTTCATCATTTCGCTTTTTCCAAGATTCAATAGTTTTGGTGATGATATCCTCCAATTTATAATAGGAAATACCTTCTTCTTCTGCACTAATTCTTACAAACTTTTCTTTGTCAACTTCTGATAAAAATATACATATAATAATATTTGCAAGATAAAAATATTTTTTCTTTTTGAGTCCCTTATACTTTTCTTTCATATGAGTATAAGAAGTAGCAAAAATAGAATTGTCAGGATTACTAACTAAATGCACATTTCCCCCAATATGAAAAACTAAAAGTCCAGCCTCATCTGCCATGGTCTTGACAATTTCTCTTACTTCAAGATTTTCAATATACTCATTTCCAAAAGTATCGTTTATAGGTACTATTTTGTTCTTCAAAAGATAGAAAAAAACTTGAGAAGCCTTTTGTATATTTTCATTTGAATAGCTCATTTCAATTTTCCTCCACATATATTGTATAAGGTGATATATATACTTCACTCCACAAAAGTGGAGATTTATCTATTTCAACAACACTCTTTATCCTCTTCCCATAGAGAGCTTTGTACTTTTCATCACTTTCACATAGCAAACTAAAAAGTTTCAATCTCTCATCTATTCCCTCAAAATTTTCAACCAAAACCACTTCAGATATGACAAACATCATGAAAAGTTCAATATTCTCTCTTTGACTTAACCACTTTTCTTTTTCTTCATCACTTATTTTATTTAACTCCCCTATAGAAAACTCTCCCCTTTGAAGAAGCAAATCAAATATAAATTTCCACAATTCCACTATTTGCTCCCAATCGGTTTCTTCTGTAAAATAAATTTCTTCTTCCTCTTCTTCTTCATCCTCTATCACATCTTGAAAATAATTTTTAACCATTTGCTCATTCCAAGCCCATTCTAATGGAAATATAAAATCAAGCTTTGGAGAAAAAAGCGGCGACAGAATATATTACAACTGTTCAAAATTTTCAAGTACATTTTTCAATAAAATATTTTTCCAAATATCTTTTTTAAAACTTACATTTGAACTCTTCCAAAAACTTTCTGGATATTTGACTCTAACTTCCATCTCATAAGCTATGTTTTCCATGACTATTTTAGCTAAATTGTCATGAAGCACTCTAGCTGTTTCTAAATTTTCAAACATTAGTTTAGCCTCATACTTTTTTTCATCAGGAAGAGAATCATATCTGCCCTTCCAAGAAAACATCTCATCAAATACTTTTTGTTCATCTTCAAATTGCCTTTTTATCTCTTCTGTCTTTCTCGCATTTCTCTTTCTATCAAAAAACATAGTTTGAGGATCTCTTATCATATCTTGCTTATATTCTTTTTCCCTTCGTATGAGAGTTCTGACTCTAGCTATAAGATTGTCTACGCTACTTTGAGCCTTGGTGAAATTTCCCGTCTTTATGAGTTGAAGGGTATAGAACTGCTCTACATCAAATCCAAACTCCTCCAGTATCTCTCTTGTTATAAAAATCATTTCCTGAGATTCTGAAGACAGCATATACACAGTAGGGCCACCATCTTCCCAATTACTGTGTTCTCTATCTATTTTTAAATATCTAAATACATATTCTTCTCTACTTCCACTTTGTTCATTGTAAATAGTTGAACTAAAATATTCTTGTTTGTTTGGATCCCTATACCACAAGGTACCATCTACAATTCTCTCAATATTTTCTTTTGAAGTATCTATTTTCATATCCCTCAATATATCTTCTACAATATGAATCATATCAGTTCTACTTCTATTTGGATTTTCAGTTAATTCTCTCTTAAATATATTGAGTAGTAAAAGAAAACATATCTCATGAGAAAACTCATTTAGTTCTCCTACGTCCATGCCTGTCCCCAACATCCTCATAACTTCAATTTTTTTCATTCTATCAAAAAACCCGTTTTCAATTGACATATCATCTATCACCTTTCAATATGTATTCATAATTTATGAGTTCTTGGGGAATTCTTCTATCTTCATTCCATAAATTTTTTAGCATTTCCCCATACTCATCCAAAAAATGAGCATGAAATTCATCT
>JAAYWX010000322.1 GCA_012516225.1 Clostridiales bacterium | reverse complement strand
GTGAGGGAGAGAGCAAAAAACGTGCAAAGGAGTAGTATAATTTTGAACAGTGACGAAAATAAATTGCCAGACATTAAAATATGAGATAAAGTTAAAGTGAAAATGGTTTTTAATTTATTTTAAAGTGTCCAGTCTATCATCTCATATGTAGACAGATATTTTTATGAACGGGGGTGTCCGTAATGCGCCTGCTGCTTGCGGAAGATGAAAAGGAATTGTCAAACGCGCTTGTGACGATACTGAAGCACAACAACTATTCTGTTGATGCAGTTTACGACGGAGCTGAAGCGCTTAATTACCTTCAGGCTGAAAATTACGACGGAGCCATACTTGACATTATGATGCCGAAAGTGGACGGCATTACGGTTCTGAAAAAACTGCGTGAGTGGGGAAGCGACCTGCCTGTTCTTATGCTTACTGCAAAATCGGAAATAGATGACAGGGTTCTCGGGCTTGACAGCGGAGCGGATGATTATCTTACAAAACCTTTCGCAGTGAAAGAGCTTCTTGCGAGAATTCGTGCGATGACGAGGCGGCAGCCAGAAGTTACGGACAATGTGCTGAAATTTGCAAACTTAAGACTTAATCGGTCAACATATGAACTTTCAACGGAACATGGGCGTTTTCGCTTGGCAAACAAGGAGTTCCAGATGATGGAGATGCTTATGGTCAACCCCGGCATACTTATTCCAACCGAAAGATTTATGGAGAAGATATGGGGGTATGACAGCGACGCAGAGATAAACGTTGTCTGGGTATATGTTTCTTACCTGCGGAAAAAGCTTGCCGCCATAAATGCAAATGCCGTTATAAAGGCAACACGCGGAGTGGGATATTCTCTGGAGGAAACGCAATGATAAAAAAGCTGCAAAAGAGATTTATCTTGATAGCAATGTGCGCTGTATTTGTAGTTCTTGCCATAATAATGGGTATAATCAACACCGCGAATTATTTTGAAATGTTAAAAGACTCGGACAGAACGATGTCTGTTCTTGAAGCAAACGGCGGTTTTTTCCCGCACCACGAGGGGGAAAAACAGAAGCCGCCCATGCCGGGAATGTCTCCCGAGGCTCCGTTTGAAACAAGGTTTTTCACAGTATATTTGGATGAAAACGGCAGAACGGCAAATGTCAATACAGGCAGCATAGCGGCAATATCAAGGAACGAAGCTGTAGAATATGCCGAAAAAGTGTACGGAAGCGGTAAAGAGAGGGGCTTTCTTGATGTTTACCGTTACAGTATAAGTAAAACAGAAAACGGCAGTATGGTTATCTTTTTAGATATTTCACGAGGGCTCAATTATTTCCGCAATTTTCTCAGGACAAGCCTTGAGGTTTCTTTTGCGGGGATATTGGGCGTATTTATAATTGTTCTCCTTCTATCAAAAAAAGCAATAAAACCTATTGCGGACAGTTATGAGAAGCAAAAACGTTTTATTACCGACGCCGGGCACGAGTTGAAAACGCCGCTGACGGTTATAAGCGCCAATACTGAAATTTTAGAGATGACACAAGGAGAAAACGAATGGACGCAAAGCATAAGAAATCAAACGGCGCGCCTTTCGGAACTGACAAATAGCCTTGTTTCCCTTGCGCGTATGGACGAGGAGAACAGCAAGCTTATGATGACAGATTTTTCCATAAGCGATGCCGTTCTGGAGAGCTTTGAACCTTTCATACAGATGGCAGAGCATCAGGGAAAGACAGTGGAAATGTCTGTCCAGAGAAACCTGACCTATGCAGGAAACGAGGAATCTATCCGAAAACTTGCCTCTATACTTGCAGACAACGCGGTTAAATATTCGGAGGCGGGAGGAAGAATATGGGTGACATTTAGGCAGTCTAAAAATATTGTTTTTCAGGTTAAAAATTCCGTGGAACGGATTGAAAAAGGAAACCATGACGAAATATTTGAACGATTTTACCGAGGAGACTCATCCAGAAATTCGGAAACGGGCGGCTATGGTTTGGGACTATCGATAGCAAAGGCAATAGGGGCAGCCCATAAAGGGAAAATAACGGCCCGCAGTGAGGACGGGAAATCTCTTGAAATAAACGTACAGCTATAAAAACATAGACAGCGGAATTTGAACCTCCGGACAGCATGAATGTGTCCGGAGGTTTTTTGCTTTATCAGAGGAAATCCGGGCGTAATTCCTTTTGGCAGGGCAAAATTTTAAGTTGTTTTAAGTCTGCATTTAAAGTTTATTTTAGGTGATCCTGATATTTTCTTTACATGAAAAGGAGGCAAGGCAATGAAAGAATGTTCAAACACATTTATGAGATACGAATTAAAATATCTGGTTACAAGCGAACAAAGACAGGCGATAACCGATCTGGCTGAAAACTATATGCGGCCGGATGAGTTCGGGAAAAGCACCATCTGCAGTGTTTATTATGATACTCCTGATATGCGGCTTATCCGCCGATCTATTGAAAAGCCAATTTATAAGGAAAAGCTCCGGATGAGAAGTTACGGGATACCAGATGCCGGAGACAAGGTTTTTGTTGAACTGAAGAAAAAATATAAAGAAGTTGTTTACAAACGCCGCGTTTCGATGACGGAAGAACAGGCGGAAAAATATTTGTCAGGTAAGACGGAAGTTCCGAAACACAGCCAAATAACAAGTGAACTTGACTATTTTCTGACTTTTTATCAAAATATCATGCCGAGCGTATTCATATCATGCGAAAGGAGCGCGTTTTTCGGGAAAGACGATTCGAATCTGCGCATAACCTTTGACAGCGACATTCTTTGGAGGGACTATGATTTGAGCCTTTTAAGCGGCATATACGGAAAACCTTTGCTTGAAGCGGGGCAAAGCCTTATGGAAATAAAGATATCCGGAGCTATGCCGCTTTGGCTTTCACATAAACTGAGCGAGCTCGGGATTTATAAAGTGAATTTCTCAAAGTATGGCAACGCCTACATGGCAATGCAAAAGAAGACGGAGGGAGGCTGCTGCTGTGCCTGAAAAACTGTTTTCCGGAATATTCGATTCGGGAGCATCTGCCGTATCTGGGATAGGTGCCGGCGAATTTTTGGTATGCATTGCTGCGGCACTTGCGATTGGGATGCTTATTTCGTTGTTTTGTATGTGGGGAGAAAACTGCTCAAAAAGTTTCCTTATCGCGCTTGTGCTTATCCCCGCCATTGTAAGCGTGGTAATAATAATGGTAAATGGGAATATAGGTACGGGTGTAGCGGTTGCGGGCGCTTTCAGCCTGATAAGATTCCGCTCCGTACCGGGTACGGCAAAGGAGATCGCAGCGATTTTTCTTGCCATGGCGGCAGGGATAGTTACAGGTATGGGTTATATCGGATATGCCGTTTTAACTGTCATGTTTATAGGAGCTATGGATATGCTTCTGACAAAGACACGTTTCGGAGAAAAAAACGTTCCTGCCCGCGATAAGACCCTGCGCATTACCATTCCCGAAGATTTGGACTATGCAGGAGTTTTTGACGACCTGTTTGAAGAGTATACAACAAAATGTCATCTTGCAAGCGTAAAAACAAGCAATATGGGAAGCCTTTTCAAATTGACTTACAATCTTACGCTTAAAGAGGCGGATAAAGAAAAGGAATTTATCGATAAGCTGCGCTGTAGGAACGGAAATCTTGAAATATCCTCATCCGTTCAAGAATCTAAATTTGGTGAGCTTTAAGGAGGAAGATAAATGAAAAAAAGAACAGCAGCGGTATGGTTGCTGGTATTTGCGATGGCATTGCTTCAAGGCTGCAGTGCGGCGGCAGGAACACAGCAGGAGGAAATAAATCCATCGGCGCAAACGCTTTCAGCGGCAGATGAGAGTATGATTACCGATCGCGACCGGGAGATAGGGTACAGCGAAGCAGGAAGTTCCCTGATTAAACTTAAAGACGGGGCATCCTCAGCCGACGGAGCAGGCGTTTCAATAGAAGAAAGCACAATAACCATATCCGAAGAGGGGACTTACATATTAAGCGGCAGCCTATCCAATGGGCAGATCATAGTAGACGCGCCGGAGAGTGCTAAAATACAGCTTGTTCTGAACGGGGTGGAGATATCAAACAAAAGCACAGCTCCAATATATGTCAGGAAAGCGGATAAGGTATTTATCACAACGGCGAAAGGGACAGCAAACACACTTTCGGTTACTGGAGAATACGAGGCAATCGACGACAATAACATAGATGCTGTAGTTTTTTCAAAGTCGGACCTTACACTTAACGGGGCGGGAACAATTAATATAAATGCCGCATATGGGCACGGGGTGGTTTCAAAGGATGATCTTGCCGTAACCTGCGGAAATTACAAAATAAGTGCCGAAAAACATGGGCTTTCAGGCAAAAACAGTGTGAGAATCGCAGGAGGCAGTTTTGACATAACCTGTACCGAGGATGGAATTCACAGCGAAAATACTGATGATGAAACGCTTGGATTTGTCTATATAGAAGACGGAAACTTTGATATAAGCGCCGGCGACGACGGGGTACACGCCAGTAATTATGCAAAAATTCTTGGCGGAAATATAAAAATTTCAAAATCCTATGAAGGTATTGAGGGATTGACAATAGATATATCCGGAGGCGAAATTTCGGTT
>JAAYWX010000321.1 GCA_012516225.1 Clostridiales bacterium | reverse complement strand
GCATATGGCAGACTTTACCTTATTATTCCTTTGATAAAAGGCTTTTTCTGCGGGGTGGTATCTAAAAAAGCATAGCATTCGAGCAGCATTTTTTCCGCTTCGTGAGCTTTGGCCATATCTTGCGCGTGAATGGTTGCCAGAGTTTCGTTTTCGCTTACATAATCGCCGATTTTCTTTTTAAGCACAATTCCGACTGAAAGGTCAATTTTACTGTCCTTTGTTTCTCTTCCTCCGCCTAAAACTATGCAGGCCCTGCCGACAGTTTCTGCATCCAGAGCCTTGACATAGCCCTTATGAGGCGATTTTACATCAATTTTATATGGTGCGTCCGGAAGAAGAGAAGTATCGTAGACGGCTCTTTCGTCGCCACCCTGTGCGCGGACAAAATCGGCAAGTTTTTTCAGCGCACTGCCGTTGTCAATGCACTTTTCAAGCGTTTCCCTCGCATTTGCCTCGCTTTCGGCAAGACCGGCTTCAAGAAGAGTGCAGCTTCCGAGAGTAAGGCACAGTTCTCGCAGATTCCCTGCATTTTTTCCGTTTAAAACATCAATTGCTTCCTTGACTTCAAGTGCATTTCCAACCGCAAAACCCAAAGGCTCATCCATATCAGATATGACTGCTGCCGTTTTTCTTCCTGCATTTCTGCCGAGAGCAACCATTTGACGCGCAAGCTCAAAAGATTCATCTTCGCTTTTCATAAAGGCGCCGCTTCCTGTTTTTACGTCCAGTATGATTATATCCGCGCCAGATGCCAATTTTTTGCTCATTATGCTGCTGACAATTAAAGGAAGTATATCGACCGTACCGGTCACATCGCGGAGTGCATACAATTTTTTATCTGCCGGAACAAGGCGGGCTGTCTGGCCGGCTATGACAAAGCCGATTTCATTTGCCTGCTTTATAAACCGCTCCCCATCAATGTTAGTTGTCAGCCCCGGAAAGCTTTCAAGCTTGTCTATAGTACCTCCGGTGTGTCCGAGTCCGCGTCCTGACATCTTTGCGATTTTTATGCCTGCCGCGGCGAGCATGGGACAGAGCACAAGAGAAGTCTTGTCGCCGACTCCGCCTGTTGAATGCTTGTCAGCTTTAATTCCGCCTATTGCGCCAAGGTCGAGGGTATCTCCGCTTTTTATCATCTCGTTTGTAAGCGTAAGGGTTTCTTTTTCTGTCATTCCGCGAAAATATACGGCCATAAGGAAGGCAGACATCTGGTAATCAGGTATTTCTCCGCCAACGTATTTTTCTATCAAATATGAGATTTCAGTTTCCGAAAGTTCTGCGCCGCTGCGTTTTTTTATAATAATGTCTACAGTGTTCATAAAATAAATACCTCCTAATGTGCATAAAATTTGTTGCCATAAATTTTGGCGGTCATAATAATTATTTATCCAATTTTAACATCTATTTCTTAGATTTAAAAGCAACGATCTATCATAAGATGCTTTACAGCTCATATAATCAAACAGGAACGATTTAATTTGCAATTGGGAGGTCATATGGAAAACGAAATTACGGGAATCTATCCTATTATTTTTGACGGCATAAAAGCGGGCGAGATGACTGTTGCCCGGGAAGGACTATTCTGGATATTTGACGCCAAATGCGAAATGCGCGATGAAGTTGTAAGGCTTTCGGTTTTTGGGAACGATGGGGAAGGATACCTTGGAGTAATGGAGCCTAACGGCCCTGTTCTGACGTTGAAGAAAAAGCTCAGCCGTTCGTCGCTGGCCTCTTTTCCGAAAACTATAACCCATTGCGGGAGAAAAGGCGAATCTGGTTTGGATGAGTCAGGCTCTTCTGCCATATCTGAAAATGTGCAAGGTGAAGAAAATTATCCACTAATACATAATTCTGAAGAAAATAACGCTGAAAGTTTCCCACCTGATGAAAACAGGCCTCCGCCCGCAAGGCAAATTTCCCCACCTGTCCGATTCGATGAACTTACATGGATGCCTTGCCCTTGCCCTTGTTCCCTTTTTTGCGGAATAGAAGAAAAATCAATCTGCGGATACATAACGGGCGCATTTGCGGCGTTTGAGGGGGAACGAGTTTTCCTTGCAGTTCCGGAAAGCGTAACGGCGGAGTTTCCGTCAAACAATATTATTCATTTTTTATATGAAATTGAAATATTAGACGAAATTTATAAAGTATGCATAATTGAAGAAGGAAAATCCATAGCGGAGCATTGATGTGCAATCTTTGCTCCGTATATTTTGTTCTCCTTGCGCAATACTATTACTGCATCGAAAAACAACTGAAAAATGCAGGATTTTTGCAGAGCGCCGGATATATTTATTTGGCGAAAAATATCTTTCTGTATTTGTAGGTTGTTTTTCGGTGCAGATAAATTTTAAATTGCGAGGAGGTAGTCCCATGGCAAATCTGACATCGAAAGAGCTTACCGCGCTTGAGGACCAGATCAACTACGAACAGACGCTGATAAAGAAATATCAGGCAATGGCAAGTCTTTGCACCGACTCTAAAATTCAGCAGGATTTGAATAACTTTGCAAGCAAACATCGTGCTCATTACAACACGCTGGTTTCATTTTTGCAGTAAAAGGAGGGGACAAGGTTATGTATACAACAACACAAAACGGACAGTCTCTTACGGAAAAAGACATCCTTCAGGACCTCATCTCCAGTCAGAAATATGTAACCACCAACTACAACACCTTTGCCGGTGAATGTGTTAACGAACAGCTCAGAAGCGCATTTTTAAATATCCTTGACGATGAACACCGCATTCAGGCAGATATCTTCAATGATATGAGTTCCAACGGTTGGTATCAGACAACTCCTGCGGATCAGCAGAGAGTCCAGCAGGTTAAACAGAAGTTCAACACACAGATGTAACACAGCATAAAAAATATATCACCGTAGAGCTTTATGCTTTACGGTGATATATTTTTACATATTTTTATGAGATGGTATAACCGCCGCGGATAAGCAGTACAGCAGAAGAACTTGCTTTAACGCCGTCTCCGTCCGCTCCGACAAGACACAGATGGTTTGCCGGAAGTGTGCCCCCCGCCGAAATTGCGCTACCGTCGGTAATATCCGAAAGCCCCGATGTTCCGCTTGCAGAAACCGTTCCGGAACGCAGAATAATTTCACAGCCGGCGCTGCCCTTGATGGTTTGTCCGCTTGAAAGATTAACAACAGAGAAATTAAGCCCTGAAGCGGAAGATGAAATCTGCTGCTCCATTATTTTCACCTGTTCGTCAAGCTTTGACTGAAACTCTGCCTGCAATTTAGGAGTAACCGTATTGTCAAGATAGCTCTTGGCGACGAGAGGATCGGACTGAGTACCGAAATTCGATGCGGCATAAGCCCCGACCCCTATTCCTAAAGCCAGAATCAAAACCATCGTTAATATAGTAGTCAGATTCTTGTTTCTCATGGTATGTAACCTTCCTGCATCTTTTGTTTTTATTTCGCGGGCCGGCAAAGAGCCGACCCGCGTATTTGCGGCAATAGCCCTATCCACCCAAGCCGAAGCTGACCGCTATTGCGTTGTCCACTTCATTCATAAGCGGTTCATCCAGCCTCCCCATCCGCTCACGCAGACGGGACTTATCGATTGTTCTTATTTGTTCAAGAAGTATCACGCTGTCGCGGCTCAACCCGCAGCTTTGCGCAGAAAGCTCAATATGGGTAGGAAGCCTTGCTTTGCCCACCTGCGAGGTGATAGCGGCCGCTATTACCGTCGGGCTATGTTTGTTGCCCGTATCATTCTGAACGATGAGCACGGGTCGCATTCCCCCTTGCTCACTGCCGACAACGGGACTGAGGTCGGCATAATAAATGTCTCCTCGTCTAACTGTGCTCACTACGTTTCACACTCCGATGATAGATTGCCCGCTACATTCTATGTAGTAGCGTACTAACATTGTTTCACTTCGGAGCGAAAAATATACATGCACTCAATCAGATTTTTTTAATTGACATACACTCTCGGGACACGCTGTGAAACAGCACAGACAATTTCATATGATATTGTTCCCGCCTTTTCCGCAAGTTCGTTTGCAGAAATTATTTCATTTCCATCATGCCCGAAAATAGTTGCCACATCTCCCGGCTTTACATCGGGAACATCGGTAACGTCAACCATACACATATCCATGCATATACGCCCGATCTGCCTGCAGCGGCGGCCATGTATAAGGACATCTATTTTCCCGGAAAGCACCCTGTGCAACCCGTCCGCATATCCGATCGGCAGAACGGCAACGCGCATTTTCCTGTCTGCCTTGAATGTGCAGCCGTAACTTATGCAGTCTCCTGCTTCATGTTCGGTTACTGCCGCTATTCGCGATTTAAGTTCCATAACATGTGTCAGGCTGATATCTCCCTTTTCAGCGCCGGGATATAGTCCATAAAGAGCAATACCCGGGCGAACCATATCAAGGTACATCTGAGGATAGTTTATCATAGCTCCGCTGTTAGCGCAATGCTTTATTGCAAATTTGACACCTGATTCCTTCTCAATAGTTTCAGCCGCTTCCGTAAAAATTTTAAACTGTTCCTGAGTATATGCTTCTTTTGAAGGCTCGTCCGATACAGCAAAGTGCGTGTATACGCCCTCTGCCTCAAGATTCGGAAGTTTGACGGCTGCTGCAGCTTTGCTTATATCTCCGTTTTTAACGTTAAAGCCTAAGCGCCCCATACCGGTTTCAAGTTTTATGTGTATTTTGAGCTTTTGCCCGTTTTTTGTGAGAACCTGTGAGTATTCTACGGCAGTTTCGAAGTCCGCAACAGTCTGCGTAATGCCGAGTTCTGCAAGTCTTCCGGCAAATTCAGCTGGCGTTGCACCAAGAATAAGTATCGGAAGCTTAATCCCTGCATTTCTGAGTTCCTCAGCTTCATTCAGGCAGGCAACGGCAAGATAGTCGCAATGCATTATTTCAAGAAATTTAGCTACTTTAACAGCACCGTGCCCATAAGCGTCGGCCTTGACAACTCCCATAAATTTACAGTTTTCAGGCAGTTTGTCGCGCATAGAATAATAGTTATAGCCTATGGCCCAGACTTTTATTTCCGCCCACGTCCGCATCTTTTCCTTTAGCATTTAATAACCTCTTTATCATTTGAAATTTTTGATGTCGATTTTAATCTCAACCCTATCTCTGTTTCTCACTTCCGCATAAGCGGGGGCCATTTCGTCCGCACTTAGCCAAAGCGTCATAATGGTGCCGTCCGGCATTTCCATGTCTGCGGCTATGTATTCCGAGTCGTCCTTTTTTTCTTTCCATGCGTTTTCAATGTGCCCTTCCTTTACTATATACATAAATACCGGAAGAGCCATAAGGGGTGAAAGATTTTTGGAAAGAACGCTGCCAGTATCAAGAACAACTCCGTCATATGACAAACGCGCCTCATCTTTTTCGTCGACATGCGCCTTCACTTTGGCAATCATCTCGGGTGCCAGCACCTCAACCGTTTCTCCATCTTTATTTAAATTGTACAAAATTGTATATTCGCATATTTTCTTATCGTCCGATGCAGTCACTACGGCCTCTATTTCATGTTCATTGATGCTGATGCAATTCTGACGCCATGACGAGAAAGCTTCCTCGTACTTTTCAGATCTTGAACATCCGCAAAGCACAGTGAGGGTTATCATAAGTGCAAGCAATTTTGCCTGCTTCATTTTTCACCTCGTCAACGATTTCATTATTTCTGGTATTGCTTCTATAATATCTGTTGGCAGCATGGAATATTCTCCAAACTTTTCTGCGCAAAAATCCCCGGCCATCGCATGGACGGCACAAGCAGTTATTATAGCCTGTTTCTGAGGAAGCTGGCACAAAAGCGCTCCGATTATTCCGGCAAGCACATCTCCGCTGCCGCCCTTTGCCATACCGGGATTCCCTGCGCATATTATATAGGTTTCCCCGTCCGGAAATGCGCAGATTGTCCGGTGACCTTTAAGTACGAGAATACAGTTGCGGCTTTTTGCAAATTCACGGGCATCTGAAACCCTGTCACCTGTAAGTTTTCCGCCGAGACGGATAAATTCCCTTTCATGCGGAGTCAAAACAGGAGGGATCTGTGCCGCTCTTATTATTTGCTGATCATCTCCAAGTGCGAAAAGTCCATCAGCGTCTATTACAAGCTGCTTAGGGCTTGTTTTTGTTGTTACACGCACAAGCCTTTCAAGTTCTTCAGATCGGGACAAGCCGCAGCCTAAAACGCAGACATCGCTGACAGCCAGTTTTTCAAGAATCTCAGACATCGCTGAAAGATTTATTCTGCCTTCGCCATCATTGGGCAAAGGAAAAGGCATAGGTTCATACAGCCTACTCGCTGTAATCTCGTATATTTTTTCCGGAACGCCGAGAAAAATAAGTCCTGCGCCGCTTCTTTCGGCCGCCTTGGCACAAAGCACCGGCGCTCCCGTATATCCCAAGCTTCCTCCGATAATCAGAAGTTTTCCGTAATCTCCTTTATGGCTGATCCGAGGACGGGCAGGCAAAAACACATCCTCCGCACGGACAGCAAAAACGTCTATTCCCGCTCCCTGAAGGATTTCCGACGGTATCCCTATATCCGCTATGCGAAGCTCTCCACAGCAAACGCAGCCGGGTTCCACAAAATGTCCGACTTTTGGCATTGAAAAAGTAACTGTAATATCGGCACGCACGGCATCGCCAAGTATACGCCCGGTATCCGCCTCAACTCCGCTGGCTATATCCGCGGATACGACAGGGGCTGAACACTCATTGATAAGCTTTACGGCGGAAAGGGCTCTGCCGCGTATTTCCGAATTTAGGCCTATGCCGAACAATGCATCGATAATTACTCCCGCTTCATTAGCAAGCCGCCTTGCGTTCTGTGAGTCGGCTTCAAAATCCAAAAGGACTCCGCCGAGCTCTGTAAACCTGCGTTCCATTTCGGCGCAGTCGGAAGTCATTTTGGCGCGGTCGCCGACAAGAAAGCAGCTTACCTGAACACCTCTCCTTATAAGATAAGCCGCCGCAGCTATGCCGTCCCCGCCGTTATTCCCGCTTCCACAGAAAACAACGGCGCTTTTGTTTTTACCCATAAGCTCAAGCGCAGCTTCCGCAACCGCCTTTGCGGCGTTTGTCATAAGTAAAGTTGAGGGAACGCCGAAAACGTGTATGGCGCGGCTGTCCGCGTCCCGCATGGCTCTTGAATCAGTAAGTCGCATCTGCTTTTCCTCCGGCTGAAACTTTCGTTCTGCTCCGACTTTACATATTAATGGTATTATAGACTCGTCAAAATAATTAGTCAAATTTATTCTTGCCTATTTGTTTATTTTGTGGTATAAAAAAGGGTAAACTATTACTAAATGCGATGAAGGGGAAAATAGCGCCGTTATTCCGCAAAAGAGAGGGGTCGCCGCCGGCTGAAAGCACCCTGCGGAGAAAGCGTTTGGTTCGCCCCGGAGCACCCGGCCAATCACCGGCGGAGCCGCACCGTTAAAAGCGGGGTAAGGGCGGCGTGTTTTACGCCGAATTCGGGTGGTACCGCGGAAGTTTTACCTTTCGTCCCAGATGTTGGGATGAAAGGTTCTTTTGTTTTTAAAACGAAATTTATAAACATAAGGAGTATCTGTCAATGAGAAAACTGCTGCAGGAATTAAAAGAAGTTTCCCTGTCTTCCGTCAAGGAAGCGGACAGTATCGATGTCCTCGAAAATCTGCGGGTAAAATATCTTGGCAAAAAAGGCGAGCTTACAGCAATTCTG
Organism: Clostridiales bacterium; assembly: GCA_012516225.1. GTDB lineage: Bacteria > Bacillota > Clostridia > Oscillospirales > Oscillospiraceae > UBA2658. Next base: position 4,239 of record JAAYWX010000321.1, on the reverse strand, counting down.
AAGCAGATGGGCCCGCGTTCGGAAGATGAGCGCCCCGCAATAGGTCAGCTTGCAAACGAGGTGCGCGAAGCGCTTACAAAATCTCTGGATGAAAAGCGCGCAGAGCTCGAAGAGAAACTGCTGGAAATGAAACTGCGCTCAGAAAAAATAGACGTCACAATTCCGGGAAAGCCCGTTGCTGTCGGGAAAAAGCACCCTCTCAACACCGTGCTGGACGAAGTTTTGGAAATATTTATCGGAATGGGCTTTACAGTTGCGGAAGGTCCTGAAATAGAATACGCCGATTACAACTTTACCAAGCTGAACACGCAGGAAGGCCACCCGGCACGCGACAGGCAGGATACCTTCTACTTTACGGATGATGACAGAATTCTTCTGCGCACTCAGACGTCTCCCGTCCAAATACGCGTCATGGAAACGCAGCCTCTGCCTATACGAATTGTATCACCCGGATGAGTTTACCGCAAAGATGAGGTGGACGCGACACACAGCCCTATGTTCCATCAGATAGAAGGGCTTGTTGTTGACAGAGGAATAACTATGGGCGATCTTAAGGGAACATTGAATATACTTGTAAAAAAGCTTTACGGAGAAAATGCCGTCACCCGTTTCCGCCCGCACCATTTCCCGTTTACGGAACCGTCCTGTGAGGTCGATATACAGTGCTTTGAGTGCGAAGGACGCGGCTGCCGTGTCTGCAAAGGCGAAGGCTGGATAGAAATACTCGGAGCCGGTATGGTTCATCCGAAAGTTCTTGAAAACTGCGGCATAGACAGCGAAGTATACTCGGGGTTTGCGTTTGGCGTCGGGCTTGAGCGCATAACCATGCGCCGGTTTGACATAAGCGACCTACGCTTGATATACGAAAACGACGTCAGATTTTTGAGTCAGTTTTAAGGAGGGCTTAATATGAAACTATCACGCGAATGGCTGTCCGAATTCACGGACATAAAAGCATCCGATAAAGAATACTGCGACGCTATGACCCTCACAGGCTCGAAAGTCGAAGGGTGGGAAAAAACTGGCGGAGGAATTTCAAATGTTGTAGTCGGCGAAGTGCTGGAAATTGTCCGCCATGAAAACTCCGACCATATGTGGGTCTGCACCGTCAATATCGGAAACCCTTCTCCGATTAAGGTTGTTACCGGAGCGCAGAATGTAAAGAAGGGTGACCTTGTACCTGTCGCGATTGACGGTGCCGAGCTTCCCGGCGGAATAACCATACACACTGGGAAACTTCGGGGTGTTGAGTCGCAGGGAATGCTTTGTTCCCTTAAAGAACTGGGACTTGATACGCATGATTATCCATATGCCATAGAAAATGGCATTTTTATTCTTCAGGAGCCTTGTTCTGCGGGCGATGACATAAAGGAAGTTTTAGGCCTCAACGATACGGTTGTAGAATTTGAAATTACAAACAACCGCCCTGACTGTCTTTCCGTAATCGGGCTTGCCCGCGAAAGTGCAGCAACATTCAATACAAAGCTGGACCTTCATACTCCGGAAGTAAAAGGCGGGGACGGAAATATTGAAAAATATTTAAGCGTTGAGATTCTTAATCCGGAGCTTTGCCCGCGGTATACCGCAAAGATGGTGAAAAATATCAAAGTCGGTCCTTCGCCGACGTGGATGCGCCGCCGTCTGCGCGCTTCCGGGATCCGTCCCATAAACAACATAGTGGATATCACAAACTATGTTATGCTTGAGTACGGTCAGCCTATGCACGCATTTGACTATTCCTGCGTAAAAGGAGGCAAAATTGTTGTCCGGCTTGCAAAGGAAGGGGAAAAGCTGAAAACTCTTGATGACAAGGAACGTATCATTACTCCCGATATGCTTGTCATAGCCGATGAGCACGACCCCATCGGACTTGCTGGAGTAATGGGAGGGGAAAACAGTGAAGTCACCGAAAATACCGGCATGATTGTGCTTGAGTCGGCAAACTTCAACGGTACGTCTATACGAAAAACAGCAATAGCGCTCGGAATGCGTACGGATGCATCTGGCCGGTTTGAAAAAGGGCTTGATCCTATGAACACCGTTCCGGCAGTTAACCGGGCATGTGAGCTTATTGAAATGCTCGGCGCAGGCGAAGTCCTTGATGGTGTTATAGATGTAGTCGCCGTAGAGCCGAAAGAAGTCCGCCTGCCTTTGCAGCCGGAGAGGATAAATGCGCTTCTCGGAACGGAAATTGAGCGCGAGTTTATGGTTGCCGCCCTTGAAAAGCTCGGATTTTCGATGGACGGAAACATTATATGCGTTCCTTCTTTCCGCACCGATATTGAGCACTATGCGGATATTGCCGAAGAAGTGGGCCGCTTTTACGGGTATGATAAAATAGAACCGACCGTATTCAAAGGAAGCGCCGCTGTTGGTGGATTTTCTCCGAAGCAGAAATTTGAGAGAAAAGTAAGCTCTCTATGCAGAGGAATGGGATTTTTTGAGGTTCTGACGTATTCGTTCGGAAGCAAGACTGCTTGGGATAAAATACATCTTCCGGAGAGCAGCCCGCTTCGAAAAGCTTTTGTCATACAGAACCCTCTTGGAGAGGATACGAGCGTTATGAGGACTACATCTCTCCCGTCGATGCTTGAAGTTCTCGGTACCAATATGTCAAAACGCAATATGGATGTAAAGCTGTTCGAGCTTGCGACGATTTATCTTCCATGCGAAAATTCCGAGCTGGCCGACGAACAAACAATCCTTACTCTTGGAACTTACGGGAAGGATGCAGGATTCTTTGAATTGAAGGGCTGTATTGAAACACTTTTCGAGTCTCTGCGCATAAAAAATGTCCGCTATGAAGCTATCTCCGACAATACCGCTTATCATCCGGGGCGCTGTGCGAAAATTACCTGTAGAGGCGATGTTTTGGGCGTTATAGGGCAAATCCATCCTTCGGTATGTCCGGAATTTGGCCTTTCTTCCGGAGTGTTTGCCGCAGAACTGAATATTTCCGCAATGATGTCCCATGTTTCCGGAGAACCTTCATATACGCCGCTGCCTCGTTTCCCCGCTGTGACCCGCGACATAGCAGTTGTATGCGACTCGGCGGTTACTGTCGCGGCTCTTGCCGATACCATGTATGAGGCTGGCGGAGAATTTCTTGAAAGTTGCCGGATGTTTGACGTTTATACAGGAACGGGAATCCCCGAAGGCAAACGCAGCGTTGCCTTTTCCCTCACTATGCGCGCCAAGGATAAGACGCTTACAGATGAACATGCGGACGAAATAATAAAAACTATACTTTCAAAACTTGAAAAAGTTCACGGAGCTGTAATAAGATAGACAGTTTTGCGCTAAAATGTAACTGAATAGTAATATTATACGGCTTTACTGCAAAAATATATTTGCTATAATAAGGTTATGAAGCTGAAGGGAGGCTGTATAAATGGAGGATGCAACGCGCAAGTTCAACGTAATCGACAATAAGACGGAGATGAAGGAAATATTGTCCTCCGTCTATAACTCTCTTGTTGTAAAAGGGTACAATCCCATTAACCAGATTGTCGGTTATATCCTCTCCGAGGATCCTACCTATATCACGAACTATAACAATGCCCGCAGCCTTATCTGCCGCATAGACCGAGATGAGCTTCTGCATGAACTTGTGACAAGCTATCTTGAAAAGTAAAGCCGATAAATATGCGTTACGATTTTTGAAATTTGTTTGATGTTTTGGATATTCAGGTAAAATCTGCGCTCTGAATATGGAGCGCAGATTTGTGCTTTTTTTTGAATATCTCTTGACAAGTTAAAATATTATAGTATAATTACTCTTGCTTCTGTTTTAAGCTTAATAAATTTAGCGGGATTGTGTAAAGGTAGCACGACAGACTCTGACTCTGTTTGTGAGGGTTCGAATCCTTCTCCCGCTGCCAAAAAATGTAAATCCCGTAGTCCTTGAGATTACGGGATTTTTTCATTTTTCTCAGTAATATCAATGGCTACACGCATTTTGAGCGTTAATAATATTTACCTCTAATCGTTAAATTTTGGGAGCACATAACAATCCGTTAGCGCGTTTTTTGCTAACGGATTTACTAATGAAAACAGCCCCTACGGATCTTGGACTGCCCCAGATTGTGCGGACAGCACAAAAAAGCCTCCTGGTAGGAAATATTGAGTTTTAAGCGGAGTGGCGCAGCGAAAGCGGTGCCACTCCAGTTTTTAACTGGATGCGCTCATGGTTGTAGAAATGGATGTACGCATCAATGGCCTCTCGGGCCTCTACAATCG
>JAAYWX010000320.1 GCA_012516225.1 Clostridiales bacterium | reverse complement strand
TTTCAGAGTCGTCCATCCGTCACGAAAGGCAAACTGGTCGGTTGTGTAACTCTCAAATTTTTCGGTAAACTTGCCGGAAAAAAGTGATTCAAAGCTAAATTCAGGCAGTTGAGTGAGTTCTCTGTTTTCGCGCTCTGAGAAACTCCTGTCTGGAATAAAGAGATTAAGAAGGAAGAACAGGAATATGAAAGAGGCAAAAATTATTATCTGTGCCAGCGATGAGCGTTTTGTAGTATTCATATCAGTTTACCTCTCAAAAACGGAAGTACAAAAATGGGTTATAAGTTGCGTCCACAAGATAACCCGTGCAAACCACAAGTGTCAGTGAAATTAAAATAGGTGCCGCAACGGATTGGACTTTTTCCGGAAACTTGCAAAATAGATTTTTTGCAAAAGGCGTGCACGCAATAATTGCAATAGCAAATATAATTGCAAAAGAAGACAAATAGTATCCGTCGGAAGGGGCGGAAAAGCCGCCATTTCCGAACCCGAACATAGCTTTGTAATATACGCTGCACTTTGAAAGTGAGCTTAGCTGGAACAAAACCCAGCCGCAGACAGCGACAAAGATTGTATAAACATGACCAACAAACTTCGGAGCTTTGTCAAGGGCTTTAAGCAAGTATAGCTTTTCAATAATTAAAAATACTGCATAATAGAGGCCCCAAAGCATAAACGTCCAGCTTGCTCCGTGCCAAAAGCCCGTCAGAGCCCAAACTATCGTGATATTCAAAAGCTGACGGTATTTCCCTTTGCGGTTTCCTCCGAGAGGAATATAGACATAGTCGCGAAACCATGTTCCCAAGCTGATGTGCCAGCGCCGCCAAAATTCCGTAACGCTGTGTGAAATGTAAGGATAATTGAAGTTTTCCATAAATTCAAACCCGATCATCCTTCCCAAGCCGATAGCCATATCGCTGTATCCGGAAAAATCAAAATAAATCTGAAGCGAAAAAGCTATTATCCCGATCCATGAGCCAACACAAGTAAGGTCTGATGCCGGCATCGCAGAATATGTGTCCCAAAGCTTTCCTATATTATTTGCTATCAATACTTTCTTTGCAAGTCCAATTGTAAAACGCCTGACGCCGCTTGCAAACTGTTCTGCAGACTTTGCCCGGAAATCAAGCTGAGAGGCAACATCTTTATAGCGTATTATCGGACCTGCTATAAGCTGGGGGAAGAGCGCAACGAAAGTTCCGAAACTGATAAAGTTTCTTTGAACATCTCCGTCACCGCGGTAAATGTCTATAGGGTATGACATTGTTTGAAAAGTATAGAATGAAATACCTATCGGAAGGGCTATTCCAAGTGGGCGGATAATCTCAAGCCCCGGAATCTGATTGAGAGTATTTGCGAATAAATCAAAATATTTAAAAAACATCAGCATAGCAAGGTTTATTATGATATTTAAAGTTAAAATAGTTTTTGCCTTGCGCTTATTTTTATCTCTGTATTTTCCTACATAAATGCCGCTTATGTAGTTGACTACGATAGAAAATAACATAAGGATAATGTAAACAGGTTCTCCCCATCCATAGAAAGCGAGATTTACCAGAAACAACCAAGGATTACGCCATTTCCACGGGACAATATAATAAACTGCCAAAACTATGGGCAGGTAAATAAAAATAAAGAGTATGCTTGAAAAAACCATTAAACATTATCCTCCGTAATATTTATAATAACTTTTAAATTTTACTAAATATCTTTTTCAATTTCAACTTTGGTTTAAAAATTTTTAAGTAAAAAGGTTTACATAAGTAATTTTATAAGCCGATTATTTTTTATCCGGTTTAAAATTGGACAGCGGATTTGCCTCCGCAGCTATTCGCAGTTCCGAGTTGTCGACATGAGTATAAATCTGTGTGGTGTTAAGATGTTCATGGCCCAGAACTTCCTGAAGTGTACGCACATCAACGCCGTTTTTAAGCATCAGGGTAGCTGCTGTATGGCGCAGCTTATGGGAAGAATACTGCGATTGGTCAAGTCCGGCGCGCAGGAGATTTGTTTTTACCATGCTGTGAACCATCTCTCTTGATATTCGAGACTTGCGGTTTGTAACAAACATTGCTGCTTCATAATCCGGAACCATATTTTTTCTGACGGTGAGCCAGTTTTCTATAGCTTGTTTTGTGGAATCGTTGAGATATACAACCCGTTGCTTATTGCCTTTACCAATTATGCGCAGGCTGTCGCCGTTATAGTCGGATACATTTAGTTCCACAATTTCAGAAATACGAAGTCCGCAGTTGAGGAAAATACATATTATGCAATAATCACGATCTCTGTTTCTGCCGTCTATAGCATTGAGAAGCCGCATACTCTCTTCAAGGGTGAGATAACGGGGGAGCGTTTTGGGCGTTTTAGGGGAATCTAATTCCGAAACAGGATTTTCTGAAATTAATTTTGCTTTTATTGTCAAATATTTGTAGAAACTGCGAATGCTTGCAATTTTCCTTGCGCGGGAAGTAGGAGAAAGACCATATTCCTTATATCTACTGCGTTGGTTTACGATACGGTCGCGCGAAAGGAAAGTGAGGTAATTGTAGACTTCGCTCATAGTAACTTTGCTTACAAAATCAAGGTCTACATCAATAATTGAAATATCCTCAAAGGGAATGTTTTTGGGAACAATTCCTCGTTCGATCTTTAAATATCGGAAAAAATTTCTGAGATCAAGAAAATATTCATCGACGGTTTTTTGAGAATGCGCTTTAATATTTTCGTGATACATTAAAAAATTTTTGAGAATCTCAGGAGATTCATTTCGGTAATCCATAATATACGCTCCATTGCAGCTAAAATTAAAGAAATTCTTTGGCAGGGAATGTACTGCACATAGTTTATTAT
>JAAYWX010000319.1 GCA_012516225.1 Clostridiales bacterium | reverse complement strand
GCATTGAACGCATATACGGCAGCGTCCGGCGCGCTGAGGTAGCAACCCGCATCCTTCGCGCTGACTGCAAGTTTGCAGCCGGCGGGGAGATATATTTTTAATTCTCTGTCCTCATCCGTTCCGATATTGTGCGCGATAAGAGAATCCGCGGCTTCGGCAACTGTCATCCCTCCGATGTCCGCTCCGTCCATGCTCACATTAGGATAAATCGTGTCTAATCCGTTTGCATAAGCGCCAACCCCTGCAAAAGCAGCGCAGAAAACTGCGGCAACGGAAACTGCCGCTATAATGCCCTTTTTTATGCCGTTTACATTATTTGAGCCGGAATTCTGCTTTCTGGTTTTCTTCATCTGCTTCTGGGGACTCCTTTGAACGCTTTTGTCCGCACGGACTTCCCTTTTGGCTGCGGGAGGTGCTGGGTTATGTTTTTTTGGTTTTCCGCTTACCAATTTAATGATGTCCACTTCCCTGTTTATGTAAAAATATTGTGTTCCTAATCCAACGTTTATATAAGTGCAAGCAGCCCGATAATAAAAATATTGCCTATGTTATTCTTCCGTCGATTCTTTTTCAGATAAACCGTTTTCCTGTCCGGACTGTGCGTACTTTTCAATCATCCATGGATTTGCTGTCATTTTTGCCTGCGACTGGGCTTCAAGAAGCGTTCCTATAAGGATATTGGAGAGCAAAAATCCGGAGGACGTAAGTCTCCATCTGTCGCCAACTCGTTTTGCCCAGCCCTTCTTCTCATATTCCCCGAGCAGGTATTCAATTTTTCCAAACCCGCTCTTATAGATAGATACATATTCGTCCTTAGAAATTCCACGCACTGTCCTCATACCGAGCATTATGTATTCCGCCGCTCTTTCGAGCTTTCCTATTTTTTCATATTCATCTATTATATTCCTTCCGTTCAGAACCCCGTCCGTATACTTTCCAAGGTCACGGACGTAACTGTACCGCACCCCTCCGACGAAAGAATGGGCACCTGGACCAAATCCCATATAGTCATCAAGCTGCCAGTATTTCAGATTATGTTTAGACTCCCTGCCTGGGAGAGAAAAATTTGATATTTCATATTGAGAATACCCATAATATTCCAGAGCCTCAGTCATATAAAGGTACATATCAGCCTGGTCATCGTCATTAGGCAATATCTCCGATCCCTTATATTGTGAAATTGGCGTACCCTCCTCTATTTTCAGACCATAGCAGGAGAAATGCTGCGGATGAAGGGCAATTGCCTTTGAAAGGGTATCTGCCCAGTCGTTTTTTGTCTGACTTGGAAGCCCGTAAATAAGGTCAATGCTTATATTGTCGAATCCTTCGGCTCTCGCCATCCTTGCCGCCTGCTCTGCCTGCTTAAAGTTGTGGCGTCTTCCGATAAGACGCAGAATATCGTCGTTTGCGGACTGTATACCGAGGGAAATGCGGTTGACTCCTTCGTTTCTCAGCATCCTTAGATCTTCACGCGTTACGCTGTCCGGGTTCATTTCGACGGTAACTTCAGAAGATTTCAGGACTTTTGCCGAACGTTTCAAAGTATTGAATATTTCACAAATATATTTTGCGCCGTAATAGCTTGGAGTTCCGCCGCCAAAGTAAAGCGTGTCTATGTAATATGGCTCCATCTGAGGAGCGGCTTCCTCAATGTGGCGGATAAGAGCCTCCTGATACTTTTCCATCAGGTTTTCGCTGCCGGCAAGGGAGTAAAAATCGCAGTATGAACACTTGCTCGCGCAGAACGGTATATGTATGTAAATACCCAGCATTTTGTCCATGCCGCCCACCCCTTTGCAAAATAGTATACTTTTTATTTTATACAACCCTGAGCTCTATGTCAATGCAGTGCTGTACCCGACCACCGTCATATGTGATAGTAAAAAAGAATGCAGCCGGAAACCGCCTCCGCCTGTTAAATGCGGTTTCCGGCCTTCTTCATCAAGATATTTGAAGCTCGTTTTATACCAACCACTTAAAACAGTTCACATACAAGCTCAGAGTACTCAGCCGCGTTTTCAAGCGGCAGCCCCGCTATAAGGACAGCTTGCGCCAGGAGTATTTTGGAAAGCTTGGTAGCTTTTTCCTTATCGCTGGCAAACGCTTCTTGAAGCGCTTTAAAGGCATGGTGTTCGCTGTTCAGTTCAAGTACTCTCTGCGCTTTGATAGTTTTTGCCATCTCGTTGTTTTTCATCACCATGAAGTACTTTTCCATCTCAATGGAAACATCTCCGTCCGATGTCAGATAGACGGGGTGTGACTTCAGCTTTCTGCTGATTCTGACATCAACAACGCTCTCGCCGAGGGTTTCCTTCACAAAATCAAGCAGTTCTTTATTTTCCTCCTGCTTTTTCTCAGCGGCGGACTTTTCTTCGTCAGTTTCAAGTCCGAGGTCATCGTTCGTGATATTGCAGAATTTAACGCCTTCGTAATTTTCAAGGCGGCGGATGACAAATTCGTCCACATCATCGGTCATATACAAAATTTCATAGCCTTTGTCGCGAATCTGCTCCGCCTGCGGCAGGCTTTCGGCATGTGCAATGCTGTCAGTACAGACGTAATAAATGAATTTTTGTTCCTCAGGCATTTTTTCCTTATACGCTCTAAGCGGAATCAGCTTTTTCTCTTTGTTTGAATAGAATATCAGCAAATCCGAGAGAAGGTCTTTTTTCTCGCCGTAATTGGCGCAAACGCTGTATTTTAGCTGCACTCCGAATGCGTTGTAAAATTTCTCATATGTTTCAGGTTCTTCATCCATCATCCTGCGGAGCTCGTTTTTAACTTTCTTTTCAATATTGTTCTGGATTATCTTAAGCTGTCTTCCGCTCTGCAGGGTTTCACGCGAGATATTCAAGGGAAAGTCTGGACTGTCAACCACTCCGCGGACAAACCGGAAGCAATCCGGTATTACGTCCTTGCACCTTTCCATAATCATAACGCCGTTGCAGTAGAGCTGAAGCCCCGGCTCAAACAAATCAGAAAAGAAATTTGCGGGCGCTCTGCCGGGTATAAAAAGCATTGCCTTATATGAAACCTGCCCTTCGGCGCTGATCCTTATTGTTGAAACGGGAGGCTCATAATCATAGTATATGTTCTGATAAAATTCATCGCTTTCTTCTTTGGAAACTTCATCCTTGCTGCGCTGCCAAATCGGCACCATACTGTTTATTACTTCCTCGACGACTTTGGGAACCTGCTTTTTTATCGGGTTTCCCTGTTCGTCAAGCGCACCGGTTTCAACTTCCTCCATTATGGTTTCTTCAAATACAATGGGCCAGCGGATAAAGTCGCTATATTTCTTGACAAGCTGGCCTATGGACATTTCATTCAGGAATCTTGTGTATTCGCTGTCCTCAACGTCCTGCTTTATGTGCATAATCACGTCTGTTCCGACGCCGTCCCTGTGCCACTCTTCAATAGTGTATCCGTCTACGCCTTCGCTCTCCCACTTATATGCGGTATCGGAACCGTACGCCTTAGTGATGACCGTAACCCTGTCCGCCACCATAAATGCAGAGTAGAACCCAACGCCGAACTGCCCTATAATGTCAAGGTCGGACGCCTCTCCGGACTTTTCCATCTCGTTTTTAAATTTGAGGGAACCACTTTTCGCAATAACTCCAAGGTTATTTTCAAGCTCCTCTTTAGTCATTCCTATTCCGTTGTCGGAAACGCTGATAATGCGGTCTTCTTCAGAAACTCCGAGCTTGATTTTAAAGTCTGAGCGCTGCATGCCTACCTTATCGTCAGTAAGGGAAAGATAGCAGAGCTTGTCTATAGCGTCGCTTGCGTTTGATATGATCTCTCTTAAAAATATTTCAGGATGCGTATAAATGGAATTAATCATCAGATCTAAAATTCTTTTTGATTCCGTCTTAAACTGCTTTTTTGCCATACAGGACCATTTACCTCCTAAATAATAGTAATTAGCGTAACTTATATAATATCACACTTTCGCTTTTTTTCAACTGTCTATAACATATACAAGAACGCATTTATACAAAAAATAACATTTGGATAGGGAATTGCGGCAGAAAGGGGAAATGCAGAAAAACCATACTGGAAAGGCTTTTATTCGGTGATGTTTGTGGTATAATAAAATAATATCCGGGGCGCTATCCCGGTGGAGAGGGCAGATTAGATATATGGTTCCTCTTCAAATATTCAAAAACACCAAAAGGAGCGTATGCACTATGAGCACTGATAAAAAAGTTATTTCTACAACGGAAGCACCTTCCGCCATCGGACCTTATTCACAGGGAATAGCGGCAACGGGTACGGCAGTTTTCGTTTCCGGGCAATTGCCCGTTGACCCCGCGACAGGGAATATCGCCGGGTCCTCCATAGAAGAACAGGCGAGGCAGTCACTCAGCAATGTAAAATCCGTTCTTGCCGCGGCTGGCGCAGGACTTGAAAACGTCGTAAAAACAACCGTATTTCTTGCGGATATGAACGATTTTGCGGCAATGAACGCCGTATACAGCGAATTTTTTAAAGAAAACTGCCCCGCACGTTCTGCTGTTCAGGTTGCACGTCTGCCTAAGGATGCCAAAATTGAAATAGAGGCCATAGCTTTTATATAACGCACAGGCGGGCATACCTCTTCTCAAAAATGCGGATTTTTGAGTAAAGCGGCATTTTTCAGCGGCTGTATTTAGGCAATATTATGATTGTCTTCTGCGCCGTTTATGGTATAATAGGTATACAGTAAGGGGCTGTTTCGGCGCCCCCGAAACAGGCTCCGCTGACAAAGAGGCGTTTTGCCGCAAGAAGGAGTTGTACGCGATGAAATTTACGTTTACAGAGAAAAAACTTAAGGTACCTGACGAGATCAAGGATTATGCCGAGCGCAAGGTCGGCAAAATTGATCGCTTCTTCCGAGGAGATGCCGAAGCCTTTATTACTTTCAGCTCCGAAAGGGGTAGATACAAAGCCGAGGTCACAATTGAGAACAATGGAACGTTTTACCGCGCAAGCGAGCTTACAAGCGACATACATGCATCCATTGATTCCGCATGCGCCTCAATTGAAAATCAAATAAGGAAAAATAAGTCCCGACTTGAAAAGCGTCTGCGTGAAGGCGTGTTTGAGCGGGAAGCTGTCCCAAGTATAGCTGACGCCGAAATAGAAGAAGAGGAAAAAGATTTCAATATCGTACGCTTAAAGCACTTCCCGATTAAACCCATGACAACGGAGGAACCAATACTTCAGATGAACCTTCTTGAGCATGAGTTTTTTGCATTCAAAGATCAGTCCAGAGATGACGCGTTTTCTGTCGTTTATCGCCGCAAAAATGGCGGGTATGGACTTATTTCCGATGTTGATTAAGCTCGAAAATGTCCGGCATTGAAGAAATTTGCCTTTGGCATTCCCAAAGGCCGGAAAACATATGTGGACGGCGGGATATTATATCCCGCCGTTCTATTTTTGGAATATTTTTATCTGTTTGAGGAAACACTGTAACGCTATTTTAAAGAGGTTCAAATCATGCTGTCAAAACTTAACCCCAGAGAATTTAACTCCGTATACAAAATAATGGAGGAAAGTTTTTCCGAGAATGAACGCCGCCCGTATGAGGAGCAATATACCCTGCTTGAAAGATCAAACTACCACGTTTATATTAATAAAGATAGCAGTTCAGGGGACATTAAGGCTTTTTTAGCAATCTGGATATTTGAAGAATTCACCTTTATAGAACATTTCGCTGTAGGCAAACAGTATCGCGGAGAAGGTCTTGGCTCATTATTGCTTAGTGAACTGTCCAACAAAATAGAATGCCAGCTCTGTCTTGAAGTTGAGCCTCCGGTAAACGTAGACGCTATAAGGCGGATCGAGTTCTACAAAAGGAACGGATTTTATTTAAACAATTATCCGTATATACAGCCGCCCATTTCAAAAGGAAAAAAAGAACTTCCGCTCCTCATTATGACTTCTGGCGGAAGCATAACTCGGGAAGTATTTGAAAATTACAAAAACATTTTATATAAAAACGTATACTCTGTAATTTAAGCTGCAAAACCGGTTTTCACCTTTGGAGATTCATCGTGGGAAATATTACCCGAAATGTGGCTCAGGTTAAAAAATGAAATTTCTAAGGCACGGTATATCCAGCCGTGCCTTAACTTTATTCTGGTGCTTTCATGCTTTCCACCATACTAATTCTACGGAGCTTTCTGCCCATGATAAGGTTTACAAAAAAGCTGAAAATCATCGTCAGAACGGCCGAATATACAAAACTTATCGGTTTAACGGAGCGTCCGAACATCATAACGTCCATCTCCGCTTTGCCCATTACATATCTATGGAGAAAAACTCCAAAAACAAGCCCGATAGCCGTTCCGATAAGCGACAAAATTACAGATTCGCGGTTCACATACCCGTTGACCTCGCGGTCGGTAAATCCAAGAACTTTTATAGTCGCAATTTCTTTCACTCGCTCTTCAATGTTGATATTAGTCAAATTGTAGAGCACTACAAAAGCGAGTGCCCCGGCGCTGATTATTATAACCGCAACTATCATATTGATTTTGTCCAAAGCTCTCCCGACAGCCTCCTTTGCATCCGAATTGTATCGGACTCCGCTGACCACACCTGTTTCAAGCAACCGACTTCCGAAGTCTGTTTTCGCGGAGCTGTCTGTGTTTGGCGAAAAACGTATCACGAGTGTATTTCTTTCTGCCCGCTCTCCCATTCCGGTAAAATAAGTTTCTTCGCTCATATAGATATAGTTTCTCACATAGTTCTCACAAATACCGCTTATCCTAAACCTGCCGCTTTTCCCTCGTTTGTCCGTAATTGTTATAGTGTCACCGCGCTTGATTTTCAGAACTTCGCTCGCCTTTTCTGTTATTATGACGCTCCCCTCTTCAAAATTTATCGGGTGGCTGCTTGTTCTGCTGCGGAAAGTGACAAACCCCTTAAGGTCCGGCGTTTTTTCCGGTATAAATGTAAGAACGTCAATAGAATTCTTACCGTATGAAACAGTTACATTTTCAAGGCAAACCGCAACACTTCCGGAAACCACGGTTTTATCACCAAGCATTTTTTGGAGCTCCGGGTCGTTTAACTCCCCTTCGCCGCTTATAGGCGCAAGAATATCGTAAGTGCACAGTTCACCGTACTGCCTGTCGGCAACTTCGGAAAACGAATCGCGCAGCCCAAATCCCGTTACAAGGAGTGCAGTACAGCCAGCAACTCCGATTATCGTCATAAAGAAACGTTTTTTATACCTGAATAAATTGCGTGCGGTAACCTTATGGGTGAATTTCATGCGGCTCCAAAGCGGAGTGATTTTTTCAAGCAGAACGCGCTTTCCTGCCTCCGGTGCTTTCGGCAGCATAAGTTGAGCCGGCTTTTCTCTTAAAGTGGAACGGCAGGCATTT
>JAAYWX010000318.1 GCA_012516225.1 Clostridiales bacterium | reverse complement strand
TCATTGATTGGGGAGACGATCCGCAGCGAGTTGATTACGGACTTATATACCGCCACAGGTTCGATGTGCTTAGAAAAACGTCCGAAAGGCTTTTTGCTTCGGACAACGGGGAATTTTACGAATTTTGCAACCAAAACAGTTTCTGGCTGGATGATTATGCTCTGTTTATGGCCTTAAAAGACAGCTATGGCGGGGCTTCATGGTTCGAGTGGGAACATAAGCTGCGTTTCAGGAATATAGACGCGCTTGAGAGGGCTAAATCGGAGCTGAAAAAAGAAGTTGGATTTTATAAAGCGCTACAGTATCTTTTTTTCCTGCAATGGGATATGCTTCATGCATATGCAAAAGCGAGGAATATTCAGATAATCGGCGATATGCCCATATATGTTGCGCCGGATTCCGCCGATTTATGGGCAAATCCTCATCTTTTTATGCTGGATGACGAGCTTCTGCCGACTGCGGTTGCCGGATGTCCGCCCGATAGTTTTTCCCAAGACGGCCAGCTTTGGGGGAATCCGCTGTATAACTGGGAAGAAATGAAAAACGGAGGCTATGCTTGGTGGATAAACAGGATAACCCATCAGTTCAGGATTTATGATGTATTACGCATAGATCATTTCCGGGGCTTTGACGAATATTACGCCATACCTTACGGCTCACCTACCGCCGCAGACGGCGAGTGGCGGCGCGGCCCCGGTATTGAGTTTTTCAACACGGTAAAAAGAGCAATCGGGGAGAAACCCATTATTGCGGAAGACCTTGGATATATGAACGAATCGGTGCGGAAACTTCTTGCCGATTCCGGATTTCCCGGTATGAAGGTTCTGCAGTTCGCATTTGACAGCTTTGAGGACAGCGATTATCTGCCGCATAATTTCCCGCGACGCTGTGCGGCATATACCGGAACGCATGACAACGATACTATAAAGGGCTGGTTTCGTACATCTCCAGCCGAGAATGTCCGGAAAGCCCGCGATTATATTAGAATACGTACGGATGAAAGCGAGGCAAAAGCAATGCTCTCGGCTCTCTGGGGCAGTGTTGCTGATCTGGCTATAGCACAGATGCAGGACTTGCTTGATCTTGGAAATGAGGCCAGAATGAATACGCCCGGAACGGTCGGCGGAAACTGGCAGTGGCGTATGAAACCATATGCCGACTTATCCGGAATATCCGCATGGCTTAAGCACATTACCAGAATTTATGGCAGATATAATAAAAATACGTGCTGACAGAAAGACGGCACGTATTTTTCGTTATTTATTATTGTTTTTGAGCCTGCTTGATACTAAGAGAAATCCTTTTTCTGTCGGCGTCTACGGAGAGGACGACTGTATCAACGATGTCCCCTACCCTAACGACTTCGGACGGATGCTTTATATAACGGTTGCACAGTTCGGATATATGCACAAGCCCGTCCTGATGAACACCTATATCCACAAAAGCACCAAAATCGGTAACGTTTCTGACAGTACCGCGTATTACCATACCCGGTTTCAGGTCGTTCATGTCCATTATGTCCGTTCGGAGCATTGCCGGCGGCAGTTCATCGCGCGGGTCGCGTCCCGGCTTCATAAGCTCGCTTATTATATCCCTAACTGTTGGAACACCTGCTCCGCAGTATTCCGCAACTTTATGAAGAGAAAGTTTTTCCGCTCTTTCTTTAAGTTCACCTACATTGTTTTCGGCTACATCTTTAAGGCTGTATCCACACAGGGAGAGGATTTTTTCCGCAGCTTCGTATGATTCGGGATGAACCCCGGTATTGTCAAGTATATTGCCACTTTCGGGCACCCTGAGAAATCCCGCGCACTGCTCAAAGGCCTTGGGCCCGATTTTAGGAACTTTCAGAAGAGTTTTTCTGGAAGTAAAAGCGCCGTTTTCTTCTCGATAGGTGACAATGTTTTTAGCGGCTGCGGAATTAAGGCCGGATACCCTTTCCAACAGCGAAGCAGACGCAGTGTTAAGATCCACGCCAACGGCATTGACGCAGTCTTCAACGACCGCATTTAATGCTTCATCAAGCTTTGCTTGAGGCATATCGTGCTGATACTGCCCCACTCCTATAGATTTGGGGTCAATTTTAACAAGTTCGGCAAGAGGGTCCTGAAGCCTTCTTGCTATCGAAACCGCCGAGCGGAGAGACACGTCATAATCGGGAAATTCGGTCGCCCCAAGCTTTGACGCGGAATAGACAGATGCGCCCGCCTCACTGACCATCATATAGGCAACTCCGGGAAAATCCTTTATCATATCCGCTATAAATATTTCGGACTCTTTTGATGCGGTACCGTTTCCGATGGCTATAACCTCTACCCCATGCTTTTTTATCATGCGAGTTAGCAGACTTTTTGCCTCCTCGGTTTTGTTGTGGGGCGGTGTCGGATAT
>JAAYWX010000317.1 GCA_012516225.1 Clostridiales bacterium | reverse complement strand
AGTTCTTATAAAAATATGCAAAATATTTTGCGCATTTTGACCTCCATTTAATATGAAAAACATAAGAGATACTGCCCGCTCAAAGCGTGGCAGACGAAAATTAGATTTACCAGACATAATAAAGATATATGACAGTTTGATATGTTTTTATAATTATATCATAACGGTGCACGCGGGTAAACAAAGGAAAGCTATTTGTAGAATTTGTTATCTTTTGAAATCTTATTTAAGCAGATTTGTAATTTTAAATTGCATATTGCAAAAACCCCGTGCGCTCTGACGTACGGGGTTTTCAAGAGTGTGTTTTAAAGAACTTTTGCGAGAAAGGCTTTAAGCCTTTCGCTTTGCGGACTTTCAAATATTGAAATAGGACTGTTTTCCTCGACTATTTTTCCTTCGTCCATAAAAATTACGCGCGAACCAACTTCCCGGGCAAAGCCCATTTCGTGCGTTACAACGACCATTGTCATGCCTTCACGCGCAAGCTGTTTCATAACCTCAAGCACCTCGCCTACCATTTCAGGGTCAAGTGCGCTTGTCGGCTCGTCAAAAAGCATTACATCAGGGTTCATGCAGAGAGCACGGACGATGGCTATGCGCTGCTTCTGCCCGCCGGAAAGCTGGCTTGGATAGGCGTTTGCCTTGTCATCAAGACCTACACGCTTTAAAAGAGCCATAGCCTGTCCTTCAGCCTCAGCTTTGCTCATTTTAAGTATTTTCATAGGGGCTATGGTGAGGTTTTTCATGCCGGTCATATGAGGAAACAGATTAAAGTGCTGAAATACCATTCCCATTTTCTGGCGGTGAAGATTTATATCTGTTTTCGGGTCAGTTATATCCACACCGTTAAAAAGCACTTGTCCGCATGTCGGAATTTCAAGGAGATTAAGGCAGCGAAGAAAAGTTGACTTGCCGCTTCCGGACGGGCCTATGACAACTACCACTTCGCCTTTTTTAATTTCTGCAGAAATTCCGTCTAAGGCTTTGATCTTTTCTCCGTTAAAATATTTTTTAAGATCGTTGACTTTGATGAGAGTGCTACCGCTCACTTGTTCGCAGCCTCCTTTCGAGCTTGCCGACAAGCCAGGTGAGGATCATGACGATTATAAGGTAAATTAAGGCTATCGCAATCAGAGGCATAAACGCAAGGTATGTTTTGCCGACGATAAGCATGGCGGCTTTTGTAAGGTCACGCAGTCCTATTACGGTTACAATGGAAGTTTCCTTTAAAAGCGTTATAAGCTCATTTCCAAGAGCGGGGAGAATAATTTTAACCGCCTGCGGAATTATTATCAGCCGCATTGTGGCGGCATAGCCGAAACCAAGAGAGCGCCCCGCTTCCATCTGTCCGGCGTCTACGGCCATAATGCCGCCTCTGATAATTTCGGATACATAGGCTCCGGAATTTATCCCGAAAGCCAGTGCCGCGACACCTACCATGTTGCGCGTGTTGGCAAAAATAACAAAGTACATGATCAGAAGCTGAACCATCATAGGAGTGCCGCGGATGACGGTTACATACACTTTGCACAAAAAATTAAGAAATCCGAGTAAGGAGTTTTTTCTTCCGGCTTTCTGCTGGTCGTGTGCCGACCGGATAACCGCCACCAAAACACCAAGTATTATGCCTAAAATAAGGGCAAGAACAGTAAGCATGAGAGTAACGCCAAGCCCCTTTATGTAGAGGAGCCAACGGTCGCCGGTTATAAAGCTTTGTACGAATTGTTTTTGGAAATCAAGCCAGAAATCCGAAAATTTTTGAATAAACTGAGTGTTAAAACCCGACAGAAAATACAATTATTTATCTCCCTTCTTCAAAACAGAAGAGGGGAGGCCCAAGGACCGCCCCTCCTCTGGTGGCGTAGCGTTTAGTCGGCTTTGATGTATTTGTCGATAATGCTCTTGACAGTTCCATCGGCTATAAGCTCTTTAAGAGCATTATTGACGGCGTCTCTAAGAGCGGCGTTGTCTTTGGCTACCCCAATGGCATATTCTTCGCTTATAAACGGGGTTTCAAGAATGATAAGACCAGGATTTGCCGCGACATATTTTTGGGCGGGTTCGTTGTCGATTACAACACAGTCCACCTTGCCCTCTACGAGAGCTTGAACGGCGGTTGCACCGTTGGTATAGGCAATGACGTTTTCTTCGCCAAACCCGCCTTCTTCGATGGGGGCAGAGCAGTAGGCATATCCGGTAGTGGACTCCTGAGTACCGATTTTGTGTCCCGCAAGGTCATCAGCGGACTTGATATCGGAGCCTTCTTTTACGATGATGACTTGTTTGCCGGTCGCATAAGTATCAGTGAAGTCAACATTCTGCTTGCGCTCGTCGGTAATCGTAAGCCCTGCCATGGCAATGTCGCTCTTGCCGGTTTTTACGGAGGCGATAACCGAACCGAAATCCATATCGTCTACAACAAGCTCAAGTCCGAGCTTTTCGGCGATTTTTTCTGCAATTTCAACGTCAATACCTTCAAAAGAACCGTCGTCTTTAACCATTTCATACGGAGGGAAGGCGGCGTTTGTCGCCATGTGGAGCTTTCCGGCTTCCACCGTTTTGATTCCTGCGGAGTCTTTGGAACCGCAGGCGCAGAGAGACAGCAACATTGCAAGCGCAAGAATTGCCGTTATGATTTTCTTAAGGCTATTCATTCATTTTCACTCCATATTGATAAATAATTATTCGGTTTCTCATCCCGTGGATATGATTATAGTACTAAATGAATGAATATTCAAGAGTTTTTCAAAATTTTCAAAGTTTCTGCATAATAACCAATAAAACAAGCATAAATATGCAAATACTGCAAAGATATTTATATAATTCAGAATATTTATTCACACATTTTGTCAGATTATAGTTTTTCCACCGAATTTTTCTGCAAGTTCGCTGTATTTTTTACACATTTGTAGCCTTTCTTTTTCCCTGCCGCCTATTGCTTCTATTGAGATTGAAGATTCCTCGGGAAGGGGAGATATGCGCACCATGCAGTCGCCGTCTGAGAGAGTTATTCCGTCAGAAAAGTCTGCCCCGGCCTCCCATAAAGCTACAGACAGCTCCCGCATGAGTTTTGCTCGGTTTTCACAGGATATTTCTCTGCAAAGCCCAACCGCACGGCGCCTGACCGGAGGTTTTGACTCCGTTTGGGATGGGGAGGCGGATCCGCTTTGTGAAATGACATCGCCGAAAGACGTAACGGTGTCCGGATAAAGTACGCTGTTTCGGCAAACGACGGTTCCGTTTATTATGCATGCTTCGCCGATATTCCCTCCGTCAACTACGGAATTTATGACTCTCGAATAAGCGCCTATGCGGCTTGAGGAATGAATTGCGCTCCGGCCTATTACGGCACCCGGCTCTATTACAGCCCCGTCGCATATTACACAGGGAGGAATAAGACGCACGGAGTCCGGAAGCCCTGAAGGAGCATAAATACCTGAAGAAAGAAGATTTTTCTGGTTTGGGGTAACTTTCAGCTTTCCGTCAAGCGCATCCAGACAGCAGCGCAGATAGCTTTTGCTGTTGCCCACATCGCACCAGTAGCCCTGCATAGGAATGCCGACTATGTCGTATCCTTTTTTAGACATTGCGGGAAACAGGTCGCAGGCAAAATCAAAAGGCGTATTTTCCGGGACCAGTTCCATAACTTCCGGAGATATGATATAAATTCCGGTGTTTACAAGGTCAGTAACAACTCTTTCCCATGAAGGCTTTTCGATAAAACTTATGACTTTCCCATTCCTATCGGTAAGCACCGTGCCGTAAGGCAGCGGCTCGGAATGAGGGAAAAGGGCCATGGTTATGGCGGCGCCATGCCTCTTGGGTTCGGAGGCAAGGTAAGCAAGATCAAAGTCGCAGGCAGCATCTCCGCTGATTACAAGGAAGTCTTCTCCGCCTATAAATTCCATGCAGGCACGAACCCCGCCCGCTGTTCCGAGAGGCTGATCTTCGATTCTGTATTGCATGGAAACTCCAAATCTTGAACCGTCGCCGAAATAGCTTGTAATGCATTCGGGTTTATGCCCGAGAGTAACGCATAGATCTGTAAAGCCATTTATTTTTAAAAGCTGCGTCAAATGTTCCAGCAGAGGTTTGCCGAGAAGCTCCGTCATGGGCTTGGGCATTAAATCACATATCGGGCGCAGCCTTGTTCCTTTTCCTCCTGCCATTATAACTGCTTTCAAACCGTCACTCCCTTTCGATAAACAGTATTTCCCGAGGGGAGTGAAAATAACCTTGGAATTAAAACCACTTTCGACAGATTGTTTTACCATATATGCTATTGTATTTAAAACACAATATTGTTATAATATTAAATCCGGCAAAGTTGATTTTAATTTGTCGGGACAAACTGTACCCATATGAAAGAACAGACTTGCCCTGCCCGTTTTCATATTCGGACGTTCCCGTTTTAGGAGGGTTGATTTTATTATGAATAAAAATCTGAAAAGGATTCTTGAACCGGGAACAAGACTATATTTTATTTTTATTGT
>JAAYWX010000316.1 GCA_012516225.1 Clostridiales bacterium | reverse complement strand
GTTTTTACTTCACAGGCACAGCCAACATAGTCAGCGAGACGTCCGTTCAAAACCACACCGCCAATCCAAAACATGATTTTCTTTCTGAAAATATAAATTAAACTTCAGAGTTCAGCGACAGCGGCGGAATACGGCGCATACCGCTCACTCATACATGGACAGAGTTTGTAAGTTCGGTCCAGATATCGTTTACATATTCAACCGCTTCAAGGTATTTTTCTTTTATCATATCTTCCGGAATCCCGAGAGAATTTGCCAGAGCCCCTACTTCGGCCCATTTGCCTTTTTCATACGATACACAGAGGTTCAGCAAATCGCGGCAAACACCGGGAGTTCCAGTAAGCCCTCCTTTCAGTTCATCGGAAAGCGGAAGCTGCTCTATAGCTTTCTCAATCGGAACCTCAAGCAGGATACCAAGAGTAGAGAACATACCAAGCAAATAAGCCTCCATCCTTGATATGGGCAACGACTGAAGGTACTGTGAAATTTCTTGGCAAAATACTGCCCTGAGGAAGGAAGTTTTTATAAGTTCATCCGAAACGCCTCCGTCATCGGAAAAACTGAGCAGATAAATCCACTGCTTAAGCTGTCCGAGACCGAGAATCGTAAGCGCCTGCTTAATATCCTTAACTTTGTTAGGCAACGCAAAATATGCGGAGTTTACAAGCTTTAAAAGCGAATAAGACAAGGTTACATCCAAAGAAATTATTTTGGCTATTTCCTCAAAATCAGGCATTTCTTTGGAGACAGCAGCCATAAGACGGAAGAAGTTTGACTGCAGGTGCTCAAGCTTATGCACTTTTGTGCTTACCATTCCGGAAATGCCATCCCCCTGGTAATAGTCACAGTCGTAAGAACGCGCAAGTTCTCTCGTCTCCGGCGAATTTATCCCGTAAGCGGCAAGCTTTTTCCCCATGCTTTTTGCGAGTCTGCATACCCCATCAATAACTTCGGCTTCAGTTCTTGAAAAATCCACCTTAATAATATCTATATTGGGTAGTATGTTCATAAAAGTTCTGTTAAACTCAAAGCCTATAACCGCAATGCGGTAGCCTTTTTGCCTGTACTTGAGGACTATCTTCCTTGCCTCGGGATTAACGAGTATGTTCTCTTCAATTTGTATGACAAGTTTCTTCTCGTCAAACACATGAGGAACGTTTTTCATCAGAAGATTAGGCGTAAAAGTGAGAAAACAATCCTTTCCGCCTAAAAAGCTATCGGCATTCAGCTCATTGAAAAACGTTACGATTGTGTTGGCAACATGCGCATCCCTTTTGTTATATAGCGAACTGGCATCTTGAAAATAAACCAGTTCATATGCCGCCAGTTTTTGGTTTCTGTCAAGAATAGGTTGCCTCACGATATGGGTCTCCATATCATTTTTCCCCCTTATGCTGTTTGATGTTTTGTTTCAATGTATTATATTTCTCTTGACGAATAACCTGTGTGATTGGCAGCTATTCCGCGATAACGGTTTCCCTTGTATTATATACCAATCACACATATTCTTCAAGACAAATTCCCATAGAATTAATTGTTTTCGCGTATTCGACGCCCACATACCTAAAATGCCATGGTTCCCATGCAACTCCGGTTATATCAATCTTGTCCTTTGGGTATCTTTCGATAAATCCGTATTTTTCCGCATTTTCTTTCAGCCATTTATAAGCCTCGGTCTGTGCAAAGCTCTCATCCAGCTTAGAGCTGCCGTCTGTTATAAAATCAACCGCAAGGCCTGTATGATGCTCGCTTGCCCCGGGCGGCTGAATATATTGGTTAGCGTATATTTTACCGGCCTCTTCACTGTATCCCTGGGCTATATAGCTCAGTACCCTTTTGTCATACAGTTCCTTCTGCTCTGAAACGCTCCTGTATCCCGAACACACATTTAGAACAATTCCGTCCTTACCGGCGGCTTCTATCATGTTGCTGAGTTCATCTTTAATCCTGTAATCCACTCGTGAATTTCCGAACGCAATAAGGTCGACCGTAAAATCACGCGGTACGGGATTATCTTTATTTACCAAGATCAGCTTCCATTTGTCTTTTTCGGGAATTTCGGCGGCTTTGGGAGTATCCTTTACGCTGTCTTCCTCAGCCGGAGCCGGCTTATCTTTCGGTTTTATTGTCATTATCACTCCGCCCATGCCGATAAGAGAGGCACATAGAAGTGCCAGCGCAACAATCAATCTTGCCATTCGCGTATTTAATTTTCTTTGCTTAATCGTGTTTTCTTCCTGTACTTTCAAGCGTTGAAGACGGCTATTCACAGCAAACAGCTCCTCCGTTTGTCTTAAGACTTCTCGTCACTATCTTTTTCTTCGGACAATCCTCTAAATTTTTCCGCTGTCGAAAGAATGCTGCAATACACTTTTGCTATAATTTCATAAAGATCTGGCGGTATGTTTTTCCCGACGTCCAGCATACAGAGCATCGACGCGACACTATCGTCCCTGTAAACCGGCACTCCGGTTTTCTCCGCAATATTTATTAT
>JAAYWX010000315.1 GCA_012516225.1 Clostridiales bacterium | reverse complement strand
TCCCTCCAAAGGAAAGAAAAACCGTTTCCGCCGCTTTGCATAACAAAGTTTTAATGTCCTATGCCTTATCATAAGATATACAAATAAAGGAATCGGGGGGAGTCCTGTGAATTACAGAATGTATAGAATGAAAAATTGGGTGCGCAGATACAAAAGGGAGACCATAATACTGTTTGCGCTGTGTGTGATGCTTGGAGTACCGTGGTTAATAAACAATCCCGCCATAGTAGGTGCCGCCGCAACTCAGCGGGAGCTGCCGATATACTGCGTCCAGAGAGACAACAAGTGCGTCAGTCTAACTTTTGACGCTGCATGGGGAAATGAGGACACACAGCAGCTAATTGATATTCTTGGCAAATATAATGTCAAGGCAACTTTTTTCGTAGTCGGGTTCTGGGCAGACAAATATCCAGAATCAGTTAAGGCACTTTCAGATGCCGGGCACGAAGTGATGAGCCATTCTGATGACCATGCCCATTTTGCCAGGCTTTCAACCGAACAAATAATAAAAAACCTTAATACCTGCAACGACAAAATAGAAAAAATAACCGGAGTCAGACCCACCTTGTTCAGATGCCCTTACGGGGAATATGACGACCATGTTATAAAAGCCGCAAATTCAATCGGTATGACGGTAATTCAGTGGAATGTAGACAGTCTGGACTGGAAAGGAATTTCCGCTGACGAAATCACAAAGAGGGTAACGAGCAAGGTCGTCCCCGGGTCAATAGTGCTGTTCCACAATGCCGCGGCAAACACTCCCGAGGCACTTCCGGGAATTATTGAAGCGCTTATAAAAGACGGGTATCAAATAGTGCCGGTATCTGAACTTCTTCTTCAGGGCGAATATAAAATAGACCATACTGGTATGCAGTATAAACCCTGAAAACTTTTTTGTTTTTGCTTGAATAACAACGGATTTTAAATTAAACTTTACATATGCCTTTTGCCGCATAAGAATTTACATCAGGAGAAAATACAATGGATAAAATTGCAGCTTTACTCGCAGCGGAGTTTTCTCAAAAACCCGAATATGTAAAAAATGTAATATCTCTTATAGATGAGGGAAACACAATACCTTTCATAGCCAGATATCGCAAGGAAATGCACGGCTCTATGGATGACCAGCTTCTGCGTGAAATCTCCGAAAGGCTCCAGTACCTGCGCAGTCTTGACAAACGCAGGGAAGAAATAAAGTCCTTGATTGAATCGCAGGGAAAGCTGACAGATAAGCTTGTACTGGATATAGACGAGGCCGTATCTTTGGCGGAACTTGATGATATATACCGTCCGTACAGGCAAAAGCGTCGTACAAGAGCCTCCGTTGCCCGTGAAAAAGGGCTTGAACCGCTTGCCCAACTGCTGTTTGCCCAGAATATAAAATCTGGAAGCCTTGAAGAACTCGCCAAACCTTATGTCAATCCTGAAAAGGGAGTTGAAACAGAAACCGCCGCGCTTGCGGGAGCCGCCGACATAATAGCTGAAGATATTTCGGATAATGCGGAAATAAGAAAACGTTTGAAAGAGCTTATAGGTACAAATGGGCTTCTTATATCAAAGGCAGCAAAAGATGAGGATTCGGTCTACAGTCTGTATTACGATTTCACCGAGCCGCTAAAAAAGCTCCAGAGCCACAGAATTCTTGCAATAAACCGCGGTGAAAAGGAAGGGTTTTTAAAAGTAAGCGTTAAAACGGACGAAGATACCGCCATTGCGCTGGTAAAGAGCATGACAGTCCGAAACGGCGGAATTTCCGGCGAATTTGTCGCCGCTGCGGCAGAGGACGCTTACGCAAGACTAATATTTCCTTCTATTGAACGCGAACTCAGGAACGAGCTTACGGAAAAAGCGTCTGAACAGGCAATAAAAACATTTGCGCTCAACCTTAAACCGCTTCTGCTTCAGCCGCCGGTTAAAAACAGGGTCGCTTTGGGATTTGACCCCGCATATAGAAC
>JAAYWX010000314.1 GCA_012516225.1 Clostridiales bacterium | reverse complement strand
TACGACAATACTGCGTTTGTCAAGTTCCTGCCGTATACGGTCGGTGGAAACGGAACGGATGCGGGCATTTCCATAATCGAAATTTGTACTCATGCGAATCTGCCACCCAGTAAGGGAGACAACGGGAAGCCCCATCTTTTCGAGTGCCATGCTCATTAAAGCAACCGAAACCTGCTCCCCTGTCGAAAGAAGAACATCAAGCTCACGCTTGGAAGGATTGGGATTTATTTCGGCAGCTTTTTCAAGCAGTTCATCCGTTGTGTCGCCCTGCGCCGAAAGTACGGCTACAACGTCATGGCCTTCACAGTATGTGTCGGCGATTATTCCGGCAACCCTTCTTATTTTTTCTGCGTCGGCAACGGAACTGCCGCCGAATTTCTGAACAATAAGCATAAAAAGAATTCCTCCGTTTATAAGGATACGGATAAAACCGTCGAATGTTGCGGCGGCAGTACCCGCTTAAAGTCATTTGTGCGCCGTCAATCAAGAATTCTGAACATAGACCGCACATTCATGCCGCTGGTTAGCTTAAGCATTGTTTTTTCGTCATAAGATTCGGTTGCAAAGGCATATTCATCGTCAGCGGCACCCGGATAGGTAACGAAATTCACCTTGTCGAAAGCCCATCCGATTTGCTGAAGGGAAGTAGAGGCCCTGACGTACCAGCGGGAAGACACATAGGAGCTGTCCGTAAAGTATCCTGAAGGGGCATCGTCCCAATCAAGGTATTTCCTGGCTTTCATATGCTTAACCGCGTCGATTACGTCTGCAACAACCGCACTTGCTGTTGGCCGTTTGCCGGCACCGGCTCCGTAAAACATGGTATCACCCAGAGCGTTTCCGTGGACAACTATGCCGTTCATAACGCCGTCGACATTTGAAAGAAGGCTTGAGTTACTGACAAGGTGCGGGGCAACATAGGCTGTTGCGGTTTCCCTGCCGGTACGAAGTGCGCGGCCGAGAAGTTTTATCTTGCAGTTAAGCCTTTTGGCATATTCAACGTCGGCTGTTGTAACGCACTTAATACCTTGTGCCTTAATATCAGCCGGATTTACATGTTTTCCGAAACACAAATCAGCAAGAATGCAGATCTTTCTTGCAGCATCAAGACCTTCAATATCGGCTGTCGGGTCGGCCTCTGCATAGCCGTTTACTTGTGCCTGATGAAGAGCGTCTTCAAAGGTGGCGTTGTTCTGTATCATCTCAGTAAGAATATAGTTTGTCGTTCCGTTTAGTATTCCATAAACTTCGTCAAGTTTATTCGCAGCAAGGCACTGGGTTATAGGCCTTATGATTGGTATGCCACCACCAACGCTTGCCTCAAAGAGATAATTTAAATTATTCTTTTTTGCTATGGCAATAAGCTCGTGACCCTTTGAGGCTACAAGTTCTTTGTTTGAAGTTACAACGCTTTTGCCGGCAAGAAGGGCACGTTTAGTGAACTCATATGCTGCACCGATACCGCCCATGGTTTCAACTACGATTGATACCTCGGGATCATTTTCTATAGTCGAAAAATCATGCACTATCATATTTTCAAAAGGATCTCCGGGGAAATCCCTTTTATCCAAAATATATTTGACAGAAACATCTTCGGCTGCGTTTCGCGCAATGCTGTCAGCATTTTCGGCAATGACCTCGGCAACGCCGCTGCCAACGGTACCATAGCCGCATATCGCTATCTTTGCCATTTTTGTACCTCCTGTACGGTTTGTTTACTTATCCATGTTATGTGAATTTAAATTATAACGTCTAAACAACGGCACATATATATTTTCGCCGGTCAGCCAGCTATCACTTCAACTTTTTTTACTCCCTGAGTTTTATGCAGGTCATCCAGAAGCTCTTCGCTTGAAATAGTCATTTCCGTTGTTTCGGCGGAAATGGTAACGAGGGCAGTACCGTTTATAGGGATGCTTTGATTTATGGTCAGTATATTTGCGCCCGTGTTAGCAAAAACGGAAAGGACAGATGAAAGCACGCCCATTTTATCGCGTAGGGTGATATGAAAGGTGATAATACGACCTCGCTTTAAATCCTGAAAGGGGGTTATAGCGTCTTTATACTTATAAAAAGCGCTTCTGCTTATATC
>JAAYWX010000313.1 GCA_012516225.1 Clostridiales bacterium | reverse complement strand
CTATTAACCCTATGCAAACGGCACTGATAACTTGTGGAGTTTCGGGCAGGGATACGACCTGTATATATTCTGTAAAATTTTTAATGACAAGAGCGCCCAAGTGAAACGAAAAAAGGGCGGAAAGGAAAGCTATAACTCCCCCCCATGTTTTGCCAAAAGCCAGATAAGACATCTCGAAAAAATCTTTTCCCGGAGCAAGCTCATTAAGCCGGGCGTACATTAAAACTATGGGCACAGATAATATTATTGCCACTATCAGGACAATCCACGAATCCTGATCTGCTTTCATGCTTGTCCCCGTAACCAGAGAACTGCCAAGCTGAAAGAGTATCATCATACTAACGGCCTGTTTGCCGGTTATTCCTTTAGTCATGATTCACCTTCTAAAACAGTTTGCCAAATCCTTAATTAAGCGGCTCTGTTTACAACTCCGCTGCCTTTAATCCTCACTTCACTTTTAACATTGAATTTAACTGTGGGAAAAGTTTCTTCCCAATTATCTTTGTATTTTTCCCATTTTTGAGGATAGTGTTTGCTTATCTGCATACCAATTCCAAAAATATCGCAATGCAGGTCTTTCTGTGAAGTGGCTATAAGAAGATAAAAATCCTTCTCCATTTCTTTTTCAAGGTGGTTCCTTGTCTTTTCAATCTCGGCAAAATTGCTGTAATTTGCTTTTTGCCCAACCTCTCCGATACCGGCAGTTGTTTTAACTGTAATATTTACAGTTATTCCGCTGCCATCAAAACTTATGTCTGTTTTTGTTTTGCTTTTATATATTTCAAAAGACATATCGGCATACGAACTTTCCGGAGCTTCAAACGTCAGCAAACCTGATCTTATTTTATTATTCATGAACGACAAATTCTTCGTCTGAAGCTCGTTTAAAAAACCGACAAGCTTACATTTTTTAAACACACCTGCTCCGCACAATTTAAGGACTTTGTTGTTTTGAATTTTTTGAAGCTCCACTGCCGGGATTACTGAACAAACACCCTGAGTCTGTATGCAGTTATATACGAGATAGGTCTTGGAATAAGGCGCACTGCCGATAACTTTCTCACAGTTTTTTATCATATCGTGAATTTTATAGGATATGATTGGAGCTGAAACACCTTCAGTCATTAGGATTTCTTTGGCGGCACATCCCTTTGATACAGCGATATTCATGGTCATTCTTAGCTCATGATCCCTTATCGGCATATCAAGAATTTCAGATATTCCGTATTTTGCTATTTCTTCTCCGATTATCATTGTTTTGCAATGTCCGAAATAAAGTTTTTTCGACGTAAGGGTCATAAGATTTCGTATACTTTCAAAAATAGTATCTCCCTCGGTTTCTATGACATATACATTTATACCCGAACCCCCTCTGGTGCTTACCGCCACTATCTCAGCGCAAATATGGTATCTTCTGCCTTGTTCTCCGATATCTGTAGCTATTCCCGAAACATTCATCTGCTGATCTATTTCTACGGCGTTCCAGCAGCCTGTCAGCATTAAAATCATAATAAGAACATGAAAAATTATTATTGCTCTCTTCCACATATCAGTTTTTCCTTACTGTATCTCTTTGCTCATACACCGGCCTTGTTTTCATATGCTGCCACGGTGCTCTGAAAATGTTGTCTTTGAACTCGCTGAACTTGAAAGAGGATACTTGGGACGCATATACAACTCCAAAAGAGCTAAGTGAAAAAATGTGCTCAAGAAGTCCTACAAGAGCAAATGATAGTCCAAAAATCCCAAGAAAAGCTGCGGCAAACAAAAACAAAAATCTTAAAATTACCGTTGCGCCTTTTAATTTTACATTCATCAGTCCGGTAATAGCCGTAACAGCTACAATGATTACCATAGGCGCGCTTATAAATCTTGCTTCAACTGCCGCCTGTCCTATTACTAACGCCCCTACTATGCTCAGTGCCTGTCCGATATTGGATGGCATACGCAGCCCTGCCTCCCGGATAATTTCAAATATAACAAGCATAATCGCGCACTCCAACACCGTAGGAAACGGAATTCCCTGACGAGCTTCCATTATACTTAGAGCAAGATTGGTCGGAATCATTTCCCTGTGGTATGTCGTAAAGGCGACATAAAGCGCCGGAACAGTTATAGATATTAAAAAGCCGGTTATCCTGAGAAAACGTCCTAATGATGCAAAGTAGAAATTAAGATAGTAGTCGTCACCTGACTGGAAATTTTCTACAAACAAATAAGGGACGGTCAGCGCAACCGGAGTGCCATCAAGAATCAGTGCCACTTTTCCCTCAAGAAGCTTTGCCGCAAGAACGTCCGGCCTTTCTGTGATACCGGTAGTCTTGAACAGCGAAAAAGGAGAATCTTTTATTTGTTCGTTAATGTAGTTTATATCTATTACCCCGTCTATTTCAATTTGGTCAAGCCGACGGTTAAACTCGTCAAGAACTTTCCTGTCCACAAGACTGTCAAGATAACAGACGCACGCCTTGGTGTTTGACCTTGTTCCAAATGTCCTTGACTTGAACTTCAAATCCGGAGTGCAAAGCCTTCTTCTTATCATAGACAGGTTGACAAGCATGGATTCCGTAAAACCCTCTCTCGGCCCTCTCAGAACCTTTTCGGCATCCGGTTCCATTATCGCCCTGGTCTGCCAGCCCTTTGTGCTTATTATGAGAGCGTTGTCGCTTCCGTCCATAAAAAGCACTGTATCCCCATATATAAGGCTCTGGGTTATCTCTTTGAAATCGTCGGATTTTTTAAGATCGTTTGTAACTATTACCTTTGAATATATCTCGTCGGCAATGTCCTCATCCGCTCTCAGAAAATCGCTTGTCATAACGGGCTTTATGACATATTCATCTATGATTTTGTTGTCAACCATGCCATCAAAAAAGAAGGCGCAGCATTTTATTTCCGGTCGGCTTTGGTTTGCAAAGCTCCGCTTTATAAGAATTGAATCGTCTTTAAATATTTCTTCCACAGCTTCTATATTCCTGTGTAGTTCTTTATAAGGCAGACCTTCGTCAAAGTGAAAGACTCCCTTTTCGTCCGGAGACGATTTAGAATGCAATATTCCGGGCAGACGCATATTTATCCCTCCTTTGAATTTTTTCGCATTTTCTAATATTATCTGTAAAAACGCACTCAATAACCCTTTCTTTTCGCCATGCAATAACGTCAGTATTATCCAAAAAAATCGGGGCGGTATTCTAAAAGAATACCGCCTCGAATAAATGCAAACTTTAGCTTACGCTCCATTTCCAATTGCGCACTTCCGGCAGGTCCACACCGTTTTTTGTTATATATTGCTTATGCTCCACAAGTTTGTCCTTCATCTGCTGAATTAGAAACGCTCCTCTGTTTCCAAGCTGCGGCAGCCTGTACACCACGTCCATGACAAGGTGGAAGCGGTCTATATCATTCTGGACGCGCATATCAAACGGTGTTGTTATCGTGCCTTCCTCCTTATAACCGCGCACATGAAGATTTTTATTGTGCCGCCTGTAAGTCAGTTCATGGACAAGGGTCGGATATCCGTGAAACGCAAAAACGATCGGTTTATCCTTGGTAAAAAGCATATCATAGTCCTCGTCCGTCAGCCCATGCGGATGTTCTGTGTTTGGCTGAAGCCTCATAAGATCCACTACATTGACAACCCTGATTTTTATTTCTGGCAGTACCTTGCGGAGTATCATCACAGCGGCAAGCGTTTCCAGTGTGGGCGTATCTCCGCAGCACGCCATTACGATGTCCGGCTCAGAATCCTGATCGTTAGACGCCCATTCCCATATGCCTATCCCCTGAGTACAGTGCTTTATAGCTTGCTCCATCGTCAGCCACTGCGGGCGCGGATGCTTGGATGCAACAATAACGTTTACGAAATTCCTGCTTCTTATGCAATGGTCAAAAGTTGAAAGCAGGCAGTTTGCATCAGGTGGAAGATAAATCCTTATAACGTCCGCTTTCTTGTTGGCGACATGATCAAGAAAACCCGGGTCTTGGTGCGTAAATCCGTTGTGGTCCTGCTGCCATACATTGGAAGACAAAACATAGTTAAGAGAGGCTATATCATGACGCCAAGGAAGCTGGTTGCATACTTTCAGCCATTTTGCATGCTGTGCAAACATTGAATCGACAATTCTGATAAATGCTTCATAGCTGTTGAAAAATCCGTGGCGTCCGGTAAGCAGGTATCCTTCAAGCCAGCCTTCGCACATATGCTCAGAAAGCATGGAGTCCATAACCCTTCCGTCCGGAGAGAGAAATTCGTCATCGTAATTTCTTTCCCCGTTCCAGCTTCTGTTTGTTTCTTCAAATACCCGTCCAAGCCTGTTGGACATGGTTTCATCCGGGCCGAATACACGGAAGTTTCTGCTTTCCCTGTTTAGTTTGAAAATATCTCTTACGAATCCTCCGAGTTCTGTCATATCCTGCGCAGTGACCGCGCCTGGAGTAGGTACGTCCACAGCATAATCGCGGAAATCGGGCATTCTTAAATCACGCAGCAAAAGTCCGCCATTTGCGTGGGGATTGGCTCCCATTCGCCGGCTGCCTTTTGGGGCAAGCTCCTGAAGCTCCGGCACAGGTTTCCCGTTTTCATCGAACAGTTCTTGGGGTCTATAGCTTAAAAGCCAGCTTTGCAGCAATTCGAGATGCGACGGGTCTTCCATGGAAAGCGGCACCTGATGCGAACGGAATGTCCCTTCAATTTTGTTTCCGACGACTTCTTTCGGCCCTGTCCACCCTTTTGGAGTCCTCAGCACTATCATGGGCCAAACAACCCTATCATAATTGTTGCTTTCCCTTGCTTTTTTCCGAATTTCAAGTATTTCGCCTATAACATTATCCAGTGTTTCCGCCATAATGGCGTGCATTTCCATCGGATCGCTGCCTTCGACAAAATACGGTTTCCAGCCGCAGCCTTCAAAAAACTTCCGGGTTTCTTCCTTTGATATTCTTGAAAAGACAGTAGGATTGCTTATTTTATATCCGTTCAGGTGCAAAATAGGCAGAACTGTGCCGTCCGTAACAGGATTTGTGAATTTGTTTGAATGCCATGCCGTTGCAAGCGGTCCTGTTTCCGCTTCTCCGTCTCCTACCACGCAAGCCGCAATAAGGTCTGGATTGTCAAGCACCGCACCAAAAGCGTGGGCAAGGCTGTATCCAAGCTCTCCTCCTTCGTTTATCGACCCGGGAACTTCCGGAGCAACATGGCTGGATGTTCCTCCCGGAAATGAAAACTGTTTAAAAAATTTTTTCATTCCCTCATAGTCCTGGCTGATATTCGGGTACACTTCGCTGTAGCTTCCGTCCAGCCAGTCCTGAGAAAGCATGGCGTTGCCGCCGTGCCCCGGGCCGGAAATATATATCATGTCGAGGTCATATTTGATTATCACTCTGTTAAGATGCGTATAAATAAAATTTTGTCCCGGAACTGTTCCCCAGTGCCCTACTATTTTCTTCTTTACATGCTCCGGCGCAAGTTTTTCGCGGAGGAGAGGATTGTCCAGAAGATAAAGCTGGCAAGCGGAAAGATAGTTTGAGGCACGCCACCATGCGTCCATTTTTTCAAGAAGCTCTCTTGTTACGCCTTTTCCTGCGGCTATGGTATTTTCTTTATCCATTATTTGTTCACCTTTCTTATCTCTAAATAACTTTTGATAGTATTTCCCTTTAAGCTATTATATAATACTATATCTTTCCGCCATAAATATTTTAAAAAATTTAAACCCCCATAGCGGCTTGTGCCCCTCTCTATGTAATGGTATACTCCAAATTGAAAACACAACCTCCTTCTCACCATGTGTCCTCCTATGTGCATACGAAGCTGTTACGGGCCGGTTTCGTATGCACAATGCTTTTCTTTGCAGTTAAATAAACATGCCTGATACGCACTATATTAGTGCGTATCAGGCACGTTTATTTCAAAATCCGCGGAACCGGTCAGGTCTGAGCATTTTTTCATCATGCATTGCCCTGTGCGCCTGATTGAGCAGGCACTCTTTATCATCAGGCAGGGTACCCTTTATTACCAAGCGGTTGGAGGCATGGTTGCTGCGGATTACACAGTCTTTTTCACAATTCGCATTTATAAGAATATGCTCCAGTTCCTTGAGAACCTCATCTGTTTTAAGCTGTATAAACCTTCCGCTTGCCACATCGTCCCAAAGGGGGGTACCGGGAGCAACCATAAGCGTTAAAAGCCCTACATATGACGCTCCCATAGCTCCTATCATCTTTCCTGTTTGAACAGCGTGTTCCTCTAAAAACTCTCTTCCACCCAGCCCTGAAATAAAAGTAACCGAAACTGGTATTCCTGCACTCTCCGCGCGGTGAACCGCCTCAACAATTTCATCGGGCGTTTCTTTTTTATTTACTCTTTTAAGTACTTCCGATGAGCCGGATTCTGCTCCGAGATAAATTATTCCCAATCCCGCATCTTTGAGGCGGAGAAGTTCTTTATCGCTTTTTTGCAGAATATTTTCCGCCCTGCCGTAAACGCCTATCCTTCCGCACTCCGGGAAAATAGCCTTTGCTGCGCCGAGAAGGGGAGTGAGTTTCTCCGTTGACAGGCAGAGGGCATCTCCGTCTGCAAAAAAAATGCGCTCTACATGTGAATTTTCTCTTCTGGCTTCTTCAAGGTCGGCAAAAACTTCTTCAAAACTCCTTATCCTGAACTTTTTATCCGCATACATCGGACAGAAAGTGCAGGAATTATGAGAGCACCCTATTGTAACCTGTATTATTAAACTGTGCGCCTCGCTCGGAGGGCGATATACGCTGCCCTCGTATTTCATATTCACCGCTCCTTAACTGGTGGAGATTTTATTAAATTCATCATCAAATCCCAAACTCCGCGGTTTCCCCCGGTATGATTTTTCGGCCCATATGCGTTATTTCTGCTCTTTTGCCAGCCTTTCTATCACAATTCCGCCGGTAAAGCCGATAACAAGCCCCGCAGCCGCACCTGAGATAAGCAGTATGGGAAGGTAATAAATAAGCCTTTTGGTTTCAAGGAGCAGCATTGCGCAGAGAATTTGTCCGATATTGTGCGACACTCCTCCTCCGGCCCCAACTCCGACGGGGCTAAAGCGCCCGGTTCTGCGCATCAGCAGCATCACACAAAGGCTGAGCACCGCCCCGGAAAGGCTGTAAATAAATGCAAAAGCATTCCCGAACATAAACGTCATAAGCACGACACGCAGAAGCGAAATGACAAAGGCCTGAGGAACGCCGAGCCTGTAAAGTGCAAAGACGACAACTATATTCGCAAGCCCGAGCTTTACCCCCGGTACTGCTGCCGAAAACGGTATAAGATACTCTATATAGCTTAGCACCATTGCAAGAGCTGTCATTAGCCCATATTCCGCTATTTGTTTCCCAGTCAGTTTCTTTTTCATTTTACCACCGCGTCAAACTCGGGCTTTTTTCCGCCTATTACCTCTGCAACCATTTTGTTCGGCAGGCATATTACGCTTTGACCGTCATAGCGAATTTTTCCCTGCTTTATGCAAAGCTTATCGGGGCAGCTCGCTTCATCAATCCATGCCTCGCCGCCTTGTATTATGAGGATGTTATATGAGTCCCCGCCGCCTATATTCACCTTCGTGTCAGTATTGAGCGGATACTCGCCGTAAAGTTCACCGTTTACGGTGACTCTGACATAGGCTCCCTCGCTCCTTGTCAAATATGAAAAAAGCCAAATCAGGGCAGCGGCCAGAATGACTGCCATAACGAAGATGGTATCATATTTATATCTTTTCATCCGCGGCGCCCTCCGTTTCCTGTTTTCGCAGTCCTTTCCTATGCTATCAGAGCCGGTTAAAACCTAAATAAAGCCCCGTCTTTTATAAGCCGGAGCTTTATTTTATGTTATTTCTGCACCGTATGGTGTATTCCGCTGAAATCTGATTTTACAATGCAGCCTGTAACGCAGACCTCCGCACAGTGACCGCAGTTTGTGCACTTGTCATAGTCGATTCTGGCAAGGTTGTCGACAACTGCAATCGCTCCCTCCGGACACTCCTTCTCGCATTTACGGCAGGCGATACAGCCATGGCTGCAGGCGTTTCTGGTGCTGGCGCCCTTGTCGG
This sequence comes from Clostridiales bacterium, assembly GCA_012516225.1. Lineage (GTDB taxonomy): Bacteria > Bacillota > Clostridia > Oscillospirales > Oscillospiraceae > UBA2658. The sequence goes on along the minus strand of JAAYWX010000313.1, from coordinate 6,023 downwards.
TATTGCTGCAGGTTACGAGAACTTTTTCAACATCCGGCATAAGGGTTATCAGCTTGTTGGGGCAGGTCGATACGCACATTCCGCAACCTACACATAAATGTGTGTTGACATGCGCTATCCCGCTTTCTATGCAGATTGCATTTTGCGGGCAAATCCTGGCACAGTCGCCCAAACCCATACAGCCGAACTGGCACTTGCCTTTGCCGCCGAAAAGCAACTTAGCTGCGGCGCAGCTTTCTATACCCTGATATTCCATCTTGTCGGAAGTAACCCGGCAGTCGCCTAAACACTTAACCACCGCAACCTGTTCAACAACATCTTCAAACTCTACGCCAAGGACTTCACTGAGCTTTTTAGCAACCGTGTCTCCGCCGGGAACGCAGAGATTTGTCTTTACGCCTTCTTCCTCAATAAGCGCGTGGGCATAGCCGTCACATCCCGCATAACCACAGGCACCGCAGTTCGCTCCCGGCAGACATTCGCGCACGGCAGGAAAGCGCTCGTCTTCCTTGACCGCCATAATTTTTGAGGCAACCGCAAGCATAACGGCGCAGATAAGCCCGATAACCGTTACGGATATTACCGCGATAACTATTCCGTCCATCCGAGCACCTCCTTATGCGAACAGGTGCTCTATTACTCCGGCGAAACCGAAGAAAGAGACCGATACGATTGAAGCGGCGACAAGCGTTATGGGCAGACCTTTAAACGCTTCCGGTGTATCCGCGCCTTCCATGCGGGAACGGACTCCGGCAAACAGCACCATAGCAAGGAAAAAGCCGAGTCCCGAACCCAAAGAGTTAATCAGCGATGCAAGAAAATCATACTTGCTGTTGATGTTGAGAATAGTGACTCCCAGTACCGCACAGTTCGTTGTTATAAGAGGCAGGTAAACACCCAGTGCGGCGTGCAGGGAGGGGATATATTTTTTTAGAATAATCTCAACAAGCTGAACCAGTGCGGCAATAACAAGAATGAAAACTATAGTCTGCATATAGCCGAGACCGTTCGGATTCAGCAGATAGTACTGAATGGGCCATGTGACTGCCGTTGCAAGCATCATAACGAAAATAACGGCTATGCTCATTCCGGTTGCCTGGTCAAGCTTCTTTGAAACTCCCAAGAACGGGCATATTCCGAGGAACTTCTGCAAAACATAGTTGTTTACAAAAACAGCGGACATGAGAATTACAACAAGTCCCTTGAAGTCAAAGTGAAGAAGTCCTTCCATCAGGCTTCACTCTCCTTTCCGCACTCCGCGCCTTTAAGTTTGCCGCAGGCAGCGGCAGCGGGGCATCCGGCACAGCCGAAATCGCTCTTTTTTATTGCCTTGCCCTTGCTGATTTTATTCACAAGCGCGATAAGGCAGCCAAAGACAAAGAACCCGCCGGGAGCCAGTGTCATAATTGAAATGTTGTTGTCTATAAGCACGGGTATTTCCATTCCAAGCCATGTCCCGCTTCCGAGCACTTCTCGAATTGTCGCCATGACAAATAGTGCAAGGGTAAATCCAAGCCCCATTCCTATGGCATCCAGTGCAGAATCAACCACTGTGTTTTTGTTGGCGAACATTTCTGCACGGCCGAGGATTATGCAGTTTACAACTATGAGCGGCAGGTATATACCGAGCTGCTCATTCAAAGCAGGTGCAAACGCCTGCACAAGCATTTGAACCACAGTGACAAAGCCCGCTATCAGAACTATGTAGCACGGAATTCTCACCTTGTCCGGAATTACGTTGCGCAACGCAGAAATAGCTATATTGGAGCCGAGAAGAACCGCCGTAGCAGCAAGTCCCATGCCGATTGCATTTGACGCCTGAGTCGATATGGCAAGAGTCGGACATGTGCCAAGAACAAGAACAAGAACTGGATTTTCTTTTATAAGGCCCTTTGTCAATATTTTAAGTTTGCCCATTTATTCCGCCTCCTTTGCCGCTTTATAGGCCGTAAAAGCGTCCTTTATCGCATTTACGAACGCTTTTGATGAGATCGTAGCGCCCGAAATGGTTTCAACGCCTTCAAGGGAAGAGTCTTTGCCGCTGAACTGGCTTCTGAATTCAGGCTGTGTTATCTTTGTTCCGAGTCCTTTTGTTTCGGACTGTGAAAGCGTGTTGCAGTCCGTAATTTTGCCTTCGCTGTCGATACCGCAGATTAGCTTGATGTCGCCGCCGTAGCCTTTGGCCGTAAGCATAAACACAAATCCTGCGCCGTTGTCGGCCTTATAGACTTCTGTTACCGTTGCGGGAAGTCCTTCAAGTTCCATTTTTGTGAACGAATCAGCCTGCGGGAGCATTTCTTTTCGCGCTTCCTCAGCTTTTACGCGCTCCGCCTCTGCTATTATCGGAGCGGTCTTCTGATTTGTGAACGCAAGCGCTGCGGAAATAACAAGGCAGATTAGCGAAAGAACCAGAATGGGTTTTACAAAATCTTTTCCGAAAGTGCTCATGCTTTTGCACCTCCAAGCGGGTTTTTCCTCGTAAGTTTGGAGATATGGGGGGTAAGTATGTTCATAAGCAGTATGGAGAATGACACACCTTCAGGATAATTGCCCCAAACACGGATAAGAACCGTGATAAGGCCGCAGCCTATTCCGAAAATAATGCGCCCCAAGTCAGTATTTGGAGTCGTCGCATAGTCGGTCGCCATAAATATTGCGCCGATGAGAAGTCCGCCAGACATAAGCTGGTATTCTGGCTGTTTCCCGAGAAGCAGCGTCATCAGCAAGACTGTGCCGATAAAAGCAACAGGCGTATGCCAAGAAATTACGCGGCGTGCAAGAAGATAGATTCCTCCGATAATGAGTGCCAGTGCACTGGTTTCACCCAGGCATCCTCCGCGGAATCCAAGGAACATATCTGTCAAAGAGGGCAGTGCCTGCTGCGTTTCACCCTTTAGTATTACAAGAGGGGTAGCGGTAGAAACGGCATCGGGGAATACCCATGTTGTCATTGTACGCGAAAATGCAAGAAGCATTATAATGCGCGCGGTAATTGCGGGATTTGCAAAATTTTGCCCTATCCCGCCGAAAAGCTGCTTTACCACAACTATCGCAACAATGCTGCCGAAGGCCGCCTGCCAAAGCGGAATTCCTACGGGAAGATTGAATGCAAGCAGAACTCCCGTCACCGCAGCGGAAAGGTCGCCTATGGTACTGGGCTTTTTCACAATTTTTTCAAATACCCACTCGCTGCCGACTGCAAAAGCAACGCATACTGCAGTAACGAGCAGCGCACGCGCTCCGAATATTACGACGGAAGCTACAAGCGCAGGGGCAAGAGCAATAAGCACATCAAGCATAATAGAGCTTGTGCTTGCCTTATCCTTTATGTGGGGAGAAACGGACACTATCATCTGTCCGTCCTTTCTGGCAGATGTTTTTGTCTGGTCGGCGTTTGAAACTGCAGAGTTGCTCATTTGCTCGCCTCCTTCATTGCTTCTTCTTTCGCTTTTTTCTTTTCCTCGGCGGCTTTTTGATCATCCTGATATTTCTTCAGCATAGCTTTCGCCAGCTTGTTAACTTGTACAAGCGGACGGTTCGCCGGGCAGACATAAGCACAGCAACCGCATTCCATGCAGAGGTTTACTTTCAATTCCGCAAGAGCCGCCGCATCTTTAAGGCGGAATGCCGTTTCAATGTCAACTGGAGCGAGATTAAACGGGCAGTGTCCAACACAGCGCCCGCACCTTATGCAGGCCGTTTCTTTAGGCAGCCTTGCTTCCTTCTCTCCAAAAGCAAGAACTGCGTTAGTGTTTTTAAGTAGAGGCTGATTCAGGTCCGGAACGGCGAGGCCCATCATCGGACCTCCGTAAAGCACCTTTTTGGGTTCAGTTTTAAATCCTCCGCAAAATTCAAACACATCTTTAAGCGGAGTTCCTATAGGTGCTATCACGTTTTTCGGATTTTTCACCGCAGACCCGTCTACCGTTACACATTTTTCATAGAGCGGAATACCCGTTTTTATGTACTTTGCAATGGCAGCAAGCGTTGTGCAGTTGATTACAACTGCTCCTACATCAATCGGAAGCTTGCCTTCCGGAACGGCGCGGCCTATAGTATTATATATAAGGACTTTTTCGCCGCCCTGAGGGTAGATGGCCGGAAGAGCCTTAACCTCAACTCCGCAACCCGGTGTGCACATTTTCCGGAAATTTTCAATGCACTGTGGCTTGTTATCTTCAATACCGATTATAATTCGCTTTACCTGAAGATATTTTTTGAGAAGCTCTATTCCCTCCCACACGAGTTCCGCATCGTCAATCATCGTTCTCGTATCCGATGTGATAAACGGCTCGCACTCGGCACCGTTTACTATGACAGCTTCTATCATTGAAAGGTCTTTCACTGTGAGCTTGACAGCCGTCGGGAAGCCTGCCCCGCCCAGCCCTACGACGCCGCTGTTGCGGACAGCATCCAGAAATTCCTGCAGATTGGTCACCTTTGGGGGAGCAACACCTTCGAAAAGCTCTTGCTTTCCATCGGTTTCAATCGTAACGGTGGGGACTTTCTGCCCCGAGGACATCAGCATATCTTCGATTTTCTTAACTTTGCCAGATACGCCCGAATAAATCGGAGAGGACACAAATCCGCCCGCTTCCGCAACAAGCTGGCCGACTTTCACTTCGTCCCCCACCTTTACAACGGGCTTTGCGGGTGCACCGATGTGCATTGACATTGGAAGATTAATTAGGGGCGGAACCGGCATTCGCTCCGGCTTTGACCCCGCAGTATTTTTCCAATGAGGCACATGTGCTCCGTGAAGTCTTTTTTTCAACACGGCATTTCCTCCTTACCTTTTGCATAGCGCTCTCCTCTCTCGAAAAACACGCTATAGCCATTTAAGAATAATTATACAAACAATTATATTTCATGTCCAGTAAAAGTTTATAGGTTTTTGTTGAAATCTTGCACTATTTATAATACTATTGTGGCAATATTAACAAAGAGGTTTTGGGATTATGATAGGTAAAAAACTACAACAACCAATTTGCATATTTTTATGTTTTGTGATATTTTTGACAATTTTAACCTCCTGTACCGATACTCGGGAAATAAAAACAAGCAAAAGTGCTTTCGTTCTGAACACTATCGCCACAATAACAATCTACGGAATGACGAACGAAAAAATCTTAGATGAGTGTTTCAACCTGTGCCGGCACTATGAATCTCTTTTCTCGCGTACGGATGAAAACAGCGAAATTTATAAGCTGAACGCACGTAAAATATCCGTCGTTTCCGATGAAACGGCGGAGCTGATTTCAAAAGGACTCTATTTCAGCAAACTTTCCGGCGGAAAATTCGATATAACCATAGAACCGCTCTCCTCGCTATGGAATTTTTCCTCAGATTCTCCGGCCGTTCCGGAGCAAAGCGCCATAGATGACGCTCTCCGCCATGTGGGGTATAAGTCTGTAACGGTATCGGGAAACACCGTTGCCTTTGACGACGAATATACCCGCTTGGATCTTGGTGCCATCGCTAAAGGATATATTGCCGATAAACTTAAGGATTACCTTATATCCCAAGGAGTTGAAAAGGCTATAATAAATCTCGGCGGCAATGTTCTGTGCATAGGCGGCAAAACTTCTTCCCGCGGTTTTGAAATTGGAATACAACGCCCCTTCGGGGACGGCGCGATAGCCGCAGTTTCCGTTTCCGATATGTCCGTTGTCACTTCTGGAGTGTATGAGCGCTATTTTTCCGAAAACGGGAAAAGATATCACCACATACTTAATCCTAAAACAGGATATCCGTATGAGAACGGTCTTTTGTCCGTTACGATCGTGGGAAAAAACTCCTGCGATTGCGACGCTTTAAGTACTCTATGCTTTGCTCTTGGCATGGATGACGGGCTCCAACTGATCAACAGTATGGATGGATTTTACGCCCTTTTCATTACAGATGACTACAAGCTGCATTTTTCAGAGGGCGCGGAAAAAGTTTTGCACGCGGTATATTAAGATATATGGGTTTTATTCCATTTTTAGTGCAAAATTTCCTAATAATGTATGTAATGTTTATAT
>JAAYWX010000312.1 GCA_012516225.1 Clostridiales bacterium | reverse complement strand
TAGTACTTATAGGCATGCCGGCCGCTGGAAAAAGCACTGTTGGAGTAATTCTCGCAAAAATGCTCGGCTATAACTTCATTGATACCGACATTCTGATTTCACTTGAACATAAAAGAACCTTGCCGCAGATTATCGAGGAGGACGGATATGACAGATTTATTGAAATAGAAGGTACTGTGGGAGAAAATCTGAAATGTGAAAAAACGGTTATAGCAACTGGCGGAAGCATGATTTTTTCTGCGGCTGCCATGAAAAATCTTGCGGAAAACGGAATTGTCATATGGCTGGATGCACCTGTTTCCGAGCTTGAAAAAAGACTTTCCGGAACACTTTCTGAAAGAGGCGTTGCCATGCCGTACCAAATGAGCATAAGAGAAATATATGGGATGCGGGAACCATTATACCAAAAATACGCGGATATGCGCATATTTTCTTCCGGCTCAACGGAATATGTAGCGGCAGATTTGAAAGAAAAGCTTATAAATGAAAACCTGTTATAAAAAATAAGGGTTTGTCGCAAAACGTTTTTCGGAAACGCGGCGCGACAAACCCTTTTTCTGCCAAATAAGCAACATACCCCAAAAAACAGAAAAAACACGGCGCGATACCGTGTTTCTGCAGATGGCAAAGCCGGAGAAACACGCTTTCTCCGTGGAAAACTTTTCAGTTTTTACTCATACGGACTTTGGAATATGGAGATACGTTCCAAAACGTTTGTTTTAAATCTTACTGCGGAGTTTATTTACATTGTATATTATAGCAGGAGTTCCGTATATACTTTAGCGCCGTCTCCCATAAGAAATCGAGGAAACCCCATATCCTGCTTAAGCACACCAAAAGCACCTTCTACCTGGATTGAGAGATTTATCTGCAGAAGAACACCTTCTTTGCTGGTGATGAAAGCTTCCATCTCTTCGCGCTGCCGCAGAAAGTTTTTTGAAACGTAAAGGTTTTTACTGCATTCCTTGAAGGGCGCCTTACTGCTGCCTTTCCCGATGCACTTTTCCTTGTGCGGACAGCCTGAGAATTCGGTACATGCGTACACAGTCGTCACGACAGTATACCCGGACTTTGACTTTGTCTTCTTCTCGTAAGACGCGCCTGTATTCGATGCCCCGCATGACAGATGTGGCTGTTACGCTCAGGGGCATACGGCATGTTCTCCCGTTTGACGATGATATCCGTCCTGTATTTTTTGTCTGAGCCGCATTGTGATTTGCCGGCTTAATGAATTCCATTTACCCGTTTTCCTCAGGTGTAGTTTTCCTTGCTTTCAAAGCCGACATCTGTTGCAGGCTTTGTATAGCCAAGCCATTTCAGCTTTTCCATCATCGGGATAAATGTCCGGTTGTCACTCTGCTCGGATGAAAGCATTACAGCTACGATGTATTCCAAGTCTACTGCCGTGGCTACATTGTACCCCGGATTATGCTGGCCGTTTTTCATGTGGTCTTCCTTTATCCGCATGAAGGTTGCTCCCCTGTCTGTCTTCGAAAAGCTGTTCTTTTCCCCCAAAGCTATGGTTGTAGTCATCATACTGCTTCTGGCGCTTGAGATACTCATCTGCTGTCTCGATCGTTTTCTGCAAGGGATGCCTAT
>JAAYWX010000311.1 GCA_012516225.1 Clostridiales bacterium | reverse complement strand
GCATGGTAAGAAAAGGTGAAACGGTTGCAGGCGGAACCGGAGGCGTCGGCGGACTTTAATATGCTCAGCTTATAGTAAAAGCCGTTTTCAAAGTTGAGGATTCCGCTTATGCGCGGAGTAAAGTTCGGCTCGTCAGGCTCAAAGCTGCGAGTTTCAAGAGCGGCCTCAAAAGTGCTTCCGTTCATTAAGAAATCGCAGATTGTATCTGTTTGGTCGCCGTTTGTAACAACGGTGTTTTTTCCGCATATCCGTACGGGGGAATATATTATTAGGCTGGGATCTTCGACTTTTGATTCATCAAAGGGACGTATCGAAACATTTCCGCTGCTTTCGGCAAAGATGCGGTTTCGGCTGTTTTCGCTTCTGCCCATTATAAAATAAGCAAAAACTGCTTTTTTACCGTCTGCGCTTTTTCCTACAACGATTCCTCTGCCAGGGTAATCGTTTCCCCTCAGCAGAGCGCCTATGTCTTTTATGTCATAAGCCATATTTTCCGCCCTCTTTCAATATTTCTCTTGATACGAGTTCCGCCGCACGCGGAAGAATAATATGCTCCGCGCGCTCCATTACGCGCTTTTGAAGCTTTTCGGGAGTATCACCCTTGTAAACAGGAACGCTTTTCTGAAGAATTATTTCCCCGCCGTCCGGTATTTCGTTTACAAAATGCACTGTGGCGCCTGTAACCTTTACGCCATATCTGATTGCGGCCTCATGGACTTTCAGACCGTAAAAACCTTCCCCACAGAAAGAAGGAATAAGCGATGGGTGAACATTAATCATCCGCTTTTCCCATTTTGAAACAAACTCCGCGGACAGAATGGACATAAATCCGGCAAGAATGACAAGCTGTATGCCGTATTCTTCAAGTGCAGACTGGATTTTTTCCTCAAACTCGGACTGACAGGGAAAAGCTTTTCGCGGAACGACAACAAAGGGGATTTTGTGCTTTTTTGCCCTTTCAACGGCATAGGCAGTTTCGGAGCTTGAAACGACAAGTACTATCTCGCCGCTTTTCAATTTGCCGCTTTGCTGGGCGTCTATGAGGGCTTGAAGGTTTGTGCCCCCGCCCGATACAAGTACGGCGATTTTTGCTTTCAGCATATTATCACGCCCTCATCGGACTTTATTATTTCGCCCATCACATAAGCTGACTCACCGTTTTCACGAAGGATTTGAAGCGCTTTATCCGCGTCTTCCTTCGAAACGACGGCGGTCATGCCTACACCCATATTGAAAGTGTTGAACATATCGCGCACAGGGATACCGCCGCTGACAGCTATATGGTTAAAGATAAGCGGAATACGCAGAGATGAAGCGTCAATTCTGGCAGAGTATCCTTTTGGAAGGCTGCGGGGGATATTTTCATAAAAACCGCCGCCGGTAATATGTGATACAGATTTGACTTTGACTTGTTCAAAAAGCGCGAGCATGGGCTTTACATAGATTTTTGTCGGGGGTAGAAGCGTTTCTCCCAACGATTCTCCGTCAAGCTCGGAAAGAGGTGCGCCAAGGTCACAGTGTTCAATATCGAACACCTTTCTTACAAGTGAAAAACCGTTGCTGTGAACCCCGCTTGAAGGTAGGGCGATAATAACGTCACCTTCGGAAACCAAGTTTTTGTCGAGAAGCTTGGATTTATCCACAACTCCGACTGAAAATCCCGCAAGGTCATATTCACCGGGAGAATAGAAGCCGGGCATTTCGGCCGTTTCCCCCCCGATAAGGGCGCAGCCGCTCTGAACGCAGCCTTCGGCCACTCCAGATACTATGGCGGCTATTTTTTCCGGGATATTTTTCCCGCAGGCTATATAATCAAGAAAGAAAAGAGGTTTTGCCCCGCAGCATATAATGTCGTTTACACACATTGCAACGCAGTCTATGCCGACGGTATCATGTTTGTCCATAAGAAAGGCAAGCTTAAGCTTTGTTCCTACTCCGTCGGTGCCGCTGACTAAAACCGGGTTCGGGGCAGATTTCAGATCAAGTTCGTAAAGTCCTCCAAATCCGCCTATGTCGGAAACATTTGCACCGATCATTGTTCTTGCTATATGGCTTTTCATCAGTTCCACAGCCCTGTACCCAGCGGTGATG
>JAAYWX010000457.1 GCA_012516225.1 Clostridiales bacterium | reverse complement strand
TGTAACTGATGGTATCTTTGGTGGAATTGGTGCGGTTCTGGAATTTGTTCCTCTAATTATGGTGCTATACATTTTTCTTGGAATACTTGAGGACAGCGGTTACATGGCAAGAGCCGCTTACGTAATGGACAGGATAATGAGAGCATTAGGCCTTCACGGCAAAACCTTTATATCAATGCTGATTGGTGTAGGTTGTAATGTTCCGGGAATTATGTCTACAAGAACCCTTGACAGTAAAAAGGATAGAATGATAGCAATACTAATCAATCCCTTTATATCCTGTGGTGCTAGGTTGCCCATATATTTGGTGTTTATTGCAGCATTTTTCCCCAATCATGGAGGCACAGTATTATTTATCCTTTATGCTACAGGATTTATCGTCGCTATATTAATGGGAAAGCTTTTCAGTAAAACTTTGTTTAATGGCGAGACTTCATATTTTATTATGGAGCTTCCGCCGTATCGCATGCCTACGGTAAAAGGTGTGTTGATACACATGTGGGATAAAGTCGGAGGATTTTTAAGGCGGGCCGGAACAATTATATTTGCCGTAGTTACGATGCTTTGGGTATTATCTATATTGCCTTATGGTGTAGAACCTTACAGTCAAGCTAGCATTTTAGGCAGAATTGGTTCCTTTATATCTCCCATTTTCAAGCCGGCAGGATTTGGCACATGGCAGGCGTCTGTGGGGCTTTTTGCAGGAATTGTTGCAAAAGAAGCGGTGGTCGCAACGCTCGGTATGGTATATGCAGGCGTAGAAGAAGGCGCCGAGCTGGTAGCATCCATTCAGCAGGCCTTTACTCCCTTAAGTGCTTTTGCCTTTATGATTATGACATTGCTTTATACACCCTGTGCAGCTGTTATAGGTACCGTAAGAAGGGAAACAAATTCGTGGAAGTGGACATTGTTTACGGTAGTTTATACATTTTTAGTAGGCTGGATCGGAGCAGTTCTAGTGTTTCAAATCGGCAGACTTTTAGGATTTAGCTAAAACTAGGATATGAATTTGATACGACGGTCAGTCAAAATCAACTGAAATAGTAAAGAATTTGATGGTGAAAAAAATGCTACTAGAAGCCTTAAAGCAAATCAGTAAAATGCAGGTTTATTCTCTTTCGCAGCTTGCAAACGAGCTTAAAATAGATAGGAGTATGGCCTCTCACATAATAGATCAACTTAAGGTAATGGGTTATATTAAAGAAGAAGTATTGAGCACAGTTTGTAATGGTGAGTGCAAACAATGTGCAGGCTGCCCGGTAGCAAACGGCGCTACCCCGATAAAGACCTTAACCATTACTGCAAAAGGAAGTCGAGCTTTAAATCTTTGAAACTGTAGAATAATAAGTTTTTGTATAACTTTATTTATATAAATTAAAGCCATGCATATAGGATAGTTTTGTTACTGTATCAATGCATGGCTTTAATTTTATCCGGGGCTTTACGCATTGGTGTTATTGCATAACCTCTTCATTATCTATTACTATCTGCCCTTCAAATACATAAGCATTGTTCATTTTCATTACATTCTTAAAGAAACTTAAGGGCACAAAAGTCCTTTCCTCTGTAAGCTCCGGTGCGGCTCCTAGCTTTATAATATCTTCTCCTACAGTATATCCATCCTTGCCTATTGTTAGAAATATATCTTTGCCCACCATAACGCTTTGTGTTTCATTGTTCCACACTACTTCATATCCCAGTGCTTCAGCAATAGCCCTCAGTGGAACCATGACAACACCTTGATTGCTTTCATACGCTGCAGGTGCTTCTATTTTTTTGTTTTCTACAATGATTTCCATTGTTGAGACATCATATGCTTGTTTTTCTTCAACTGCTACTTCTCCTGGTTTCTCTTCTTCCATATCAAATAATACTATTATTTGATATGGAGTCGTTTGTGCAGGAATACTCTTCGTAGCTGACCCGTAAATTACTATAAGTCTTTTGCCTGTAAGCTCACCTTCATAGGTCGTTCCATCTTGTAGGAAAATCTCGGTTTCATCAGAAATATTAAGCTTTAACTGGTTATCAGAGCTTGCTAAACCCTCATTAAAAATATCAAACTTAACATTGCGCTCAGAGCTTTCAACTACTACCACTTCAGCGCTGTACTGTGGAGGGTAAATCATAATCATGGGCCTTGTGGCATCATAGTATGCAGTAATTGTGTCTCCTATTGAAATTTCAGCATCCTCTAGGATATATGTGTCACAAGTTATAACAATATCAGCCGGATTCCCGTCTTTACTTTCTACCGATACCAGTTTTGAGTCTTCCATGCCTTCACGTTCTCTTATCTCCTTAACAATTCCGGTAAAAGCCTTATAACGGATTTTTTGTTGCTCATTCGGTTCGGCGCTCGTTGTTGTAATTTGCCCGGCTGTATTCCCATTTAGTGCGTCTTCCTGATTTAGAGCCAAGGACGTTCCTAATGAAAAAATTATTGTGGCAGATAACAATCCTGTAAGTATTTTTTTAAATTTCATAGTGCAATCATCTCCTTTGAAAATTTTTATTTCTACTTTTTTAGACGGAAATAAAAAGAATAAGTTCCCTGGATTTTGATGGAAGCTTATGCAATATTGATTACCAGGTAAAGCCATTGCTATGAATGCCAGAAGCAATATTATTGTCATCGCTGCGAAAGTTCCAGTTTGTTGTCATCCTGAAGGCTTTGCCTGAAGGATCTT
>JAAYWX010000437.1 GCA_012516225.1 Clostridiales bacterium | reverse complement strand
GGATCTGGCATTCATCGAAAATCAATACAGTTTGTCTTTCAATAATATGCCCTGAGGGACTACGCTTATGGTAGCTTAACGCCAAATCCATAAGAAGCTGCGGATCTAATTCAGAATTATCCAAAGATAAAACTAAACCGTTCTTCCTTGAAGAATCCTTAAATACAGTGGTATTAATGTCAAAGTTAGCAATAACATTTTTCCCCCTGTTAACATACCAAAATATTTCCCGGGCACAATGCAAGCTCTTGCCAGACCCAGGCGTACCAGTATAAAGCCATATCATCAGTCAGATACCACCTTCGCCCAGCGTAATATTACTTGATACACATAGAATACTGTTATCGCATTAATCCATGCCAAACCGATTGCAACAAATGTACCCACAGGTACAAACCAATTTAACTGATGCAACCAATCCGCCTTTTCAAGCGAATCTATAAAACTGGCAAAAGGACTATCAGGTAAAAAAAACAAAATTTTAGCAATTACCGCCTGAAGAAAAGCGTTTAACTTTGCAATCAAAGCATATCACCCCTTTATAAGTTTGCGAGTAATCATTATCAAACCAAGCAAAAATATAAGTGTAATACCTATCCTTATAGGTTGAACCAAATTATCGTATTGAGATAAATCAAACCTAAAATCATACTGGTAATTTATTGAATCAAATTTAAGAGGTACAGTAAAAATAGGAGCAGACGGAGATGCATTGAGAGCCTTAATAAGCCTAAACAAATCAAAGGGGACACAAAAAGGAAACTTATCTGCTATACTAGCCGGCACCTCTGGTACATTAACATCTACTTCAGTTTGCGAAACACTTTCTTTCACAGTCTTAATCAAATCTTTTATTCCTAAATTTTCCCACCACAAAGACCAATCGGGAAAGTAAGGAACACCATCTTTAAGTTTATCATCCTCAAGGGATTGTTTACCCTCAGCTACATCTTGCCCGATCTGCGGTATAGGAATGTCAATAGCCCCTGTCATACTATCAATTTTATTTTGCAAAGCATTATAAAACTCTGACAAAGAATAATCTATTACATAATCATAAGAAACAGATTCAGTAACAGGCTGAATCTTATCTTCAACTAAACACATACTACCCCTAACATACTTACAATTTGCTATCTTTGCAATATAACCAACAGACCCATCAGACAATACCCCCCTAACAACTATATAAGGTTGCAAATACCAACTTTTAAGTCCATCGGAGTAATACTTAAAAAACCCCCATCTAAATTCCGTAGATGCATAACCACCAGGAACATAAAGCCTATCATTAGACGTAAAATCATAAGTAAAACAATCTTCACCATTTAAAGTTATTTTTTTCCCAACGCCATAATTTTGCATTGAATATTCAAATGTTAAACCATTTGAATTTAAAACTACAACAGTATCAGCATTATAAGGAGACATAAAAAACAAAGTCTTCGCATCATCAGAATAAGGCACAATTTGAGCAGTACCATAAACAAAATAACCAGATTTGGGCACTTTTAATTGTGTATTATCTCTACTAAAATAAGACACCAAAGAAGGCATTAAAACATTTTTAATCCAACTCAAAGATTCAGGAATAAAATGCAAAGTTAACCCTGCACCAACTTGACCAACTACCAATGTAGACAAGTTATTAGACAAATAACTATATATCGATGGATTATCAGCCAAATATTTTGACACAGCCTGCAACAACCCACCTTTATGAGCAACAGTAATACCCAAACAACCAAGAGCCCATATAACAACATAATAAACACCATCAACAATAGCAGGAGCAATAGCAGGAGCAATAGCAAAAGCTTTTTGGCATGGAACAAAAATAGATACAATCATAACAACGCAAAGCAATATAGAAAGATAACGTTTAAAACGTTTCACAAAAACCCCCCTTAAAAAATAATGGGGGGAGAAAACCACCCCCCATTACGCCTCACACATCAAGCATTAGCAATTTTCTTAAAAAACCTAATAGCGTACTTAATGCCAAAAACCATAGCAAAAATACCAAGAGCAATAGGCAACGCAGTAAGTACCGTAGACGTAACAGATGCCTTTACGCCATTAAACGCAGTAGTTAGTGCAGATTGCACATCAGGCGTAGACTCCTCAGCAAACGCAGGTATAGCCATCATAGCCATAACGCAAGTACTGAGCACAAACATCTTTGCTTTTCTGGACACGTTCTCAATGAACTTCAAAGTAATTCCTCCCCTCTTTCGTAATTGCTAAAATGGTTATGCCTGAGATATGGACTTAAAAAAGCCCCATACAACCAAAGCACCCCATATTAAAGCTCCTGTTATAAGTGATAAGCCAAACCCTACAGCAATTGAATCCGTTATGTACGAAATCGAATCAGCTAAACTAATCATTCTTCCGAGCCTCAACTATTTCATAAGCCGATATCGAAATAAGAGATACAAACAAGAGCGCTATTCCGTATGCATCACCCCATGCCTTTCCAATAACTACTGAGAACAAAATACACCATGGAATAAGCGCTACAGGAATCCAAAATAAATAATTCTTAACCATGTTTCACCATCCACCAAAAAATCATCCCTAGAGTTATTCCCGCAATAATACCTATCTCAATAACCTGTATTTGCAACATAACGAAGACATTATTCATAGTTTCAGAAAACAAGGTAGCTGTTACATAGTCATTCAGAAGCCCTCTCCCCTTTCATCTTTTTCACTATCTCCGTATATTTCGGATTAGGTCTTATGTCCCGAGAATGCAATTCCCGCAGGAATCCATCAATTCCAAGAACTTCTATAGTCGCATCAATGGCGTTTCCGGCCTGTCTGAATACAAAATCAGTCATTTTAATCATGTTGTACTCCGTACCAGGCTTTACATACAAAGAAATCGAAGCCGCAGAACTTACGAGCTTTGCCCAGTACAATCGCAAAGGCCAACGCCATTTATTTGAATCGTCGCATTCTTCGACGTATCGCACATAGTTAAGAAGAACACCGCAAAACCTAGAACCAATGTCACCTTTTTCTTGTGCAAATTGCATTGCCCTGTCACGTCTTAATTGAAGCTCAACACGAATCCAATGCGAACCATCATCTAATCCTCTTTCAGCGGCTTTATCATATATACGAAGAAATATTTCAGACTTCATAGAACCATGAGTAACAGAACAGCCCTTTGAACCTTCTATAACTTGCCATTCATTAAACCGACTGACAAACAATGCATTTCTAGTATCTTCGCATAGCTGTTTAATATCTAATAAACCGTTATGATCATCGAACGCAACATCAAGACGAGTAATTTTCATATCGCCTGGATTATCCTGCACAAGTTGAAACAATGTCTCATAATCCCCTGTCCCATACGTTTCAAACGCTCTACATCCCTGCCCTGTCATTTCAAGCCACACAACACCGTCGTCACGACAATGATGTATTGATATGCACTCATAATATAGACGGTACGCAAACCCATGGGAGCCAGTAAAAGTAATCCATGGGACATCTTTCATACCTAACATCTCTATAAAATCCGATACTTGATGAATCTTTGACGTTATAGATAATGCATCGTATATAATGATATCTTGCACGTTTTGTCTCCCCTTTGTAGGTAATACCCCCCTGTTAGCCTAGGGGGGTTAGCGGAAACACAAGGTTTCCGCTTTTTTACGTGCATGTCTCACGACGTTCACTTTCCCCATGTTCGCACATCGGCAGCAGGACGGAACTTATACCCATACGATTTAAGAGTATCTATAAGTTCCAAATTCATTAGCTGTACATCTGCCATACGGGCTCGTTCTTTTTTCAACTGAATTTCTAGTTCTGATACACGTTTTAATGCCGCATCCTTCTCTTGGACCAGCCTTTTAACATCCTCGCTATTCTGCAATAAAATACGGATTGTAAGTGGTTTAAAGCACACTTATTCCATCGACCTTACCATACTTATTGTAAATAGGCGCAATAAGCATCCCTACTTTAAGCGACACAACACCGAGCTTATCATTAGATATGGAAAACTTCTCCATTCCCGTCCCGGTTATGTGCTCATCAGTATAGGAGCAAAACACTGTTACACCTTCTTTTACTTCGCCGGTTTCGCGTACAGTTATTTTATAAGGCCTAAATCCTTCAACCGTATATTCCTGCATGCGTTTTCGTACCTCCTTTTTTGTAATTTTTGTACCATAATTTAACTACAATTGAATACTATCACATTGTTTAAATGTAGTCAATACGATATATAATATTTCATTGACAATAATAATTTTTACGATACGATATAATAAAAAAGGAGGTATTTTATTATGAAACCTACGTCTATAAGACTCGACGATGAAATATATAAAAAAATCAAGGAAGATGCTGAAAAAGAAAAAAGAAGTATAACAAAACAAATTGAATACATTATTCAGCAATACTATGAAATGAAAAAACTTATTAAATAGTAAAAAGCCATAAATTAATTACAAAACTGGAGTAAATTATGGAATGGGCAATAGTAGCTGTCTTGGTTATCGTTATTCTTGTATTAACAGCAGATAAAGCAAAAAGCAAAAAACAGCCGGCATCAATAAAAGAACCAAAAGAACTGATCAACTACGCGAATGGCTATAAATCAAAATGGATGTTTAGCTATAACGAAAAGGATGCATTTAATAAAATCAAAGCTATTACTGATGAACTGGGTCTATATCTTTTTGCAAAGGTCAGATTATTTGACCTCATAGAACCAAAGGAACAAGCCAAAAATAAAACAGCTCATCAATGGAAGATACAAGCGAAACATGTAGACTTTGTCATCTGCGACCAAAAGCTTGTTGCTCGATTAATAATCGAACTAGACGATTCTTCACATAATACAAAACCACGTGAAGAACGCGATAATTTTGTTGACAACGTTCTTTTAAACTGCGGATACAAAATCTTACATATTCGCTCTGTAGAACCCAACAAGCTCAGAGCACAACTTGAAAGTGTTTTTAAAACAGCTTCATCAAATTCCTGAGTATCGCCCCCAGACCTCGCCTAACGGCTCGGCCTGCCCCCTGCGAGGGGGCAAAATACGATGTTGTTCAAAGGGATAGATATAAGCCCCCTCAAGACTTGAGACTTCTACCGACTACCTTTTAGGTAGATATAATTGATAGAGAATATTTGCATAACAAAAAGATCAGTCAAGGACAGAGTATTTTTCATTCTGAAAAATCTTCCTGTTATTCCTTGACTGATCTTTTTTTATATGCATTTTGTTGTTCAAGCAAAGGCATGGGTTAACGTAACAAATTACATAATAATAAAAATTTTGTTTAATTTAATAGATTATGAAAAGGAACTTTGGCGGCATACGTGCGTTTGGTAGTAGATTAAATATCTTATCCGCAGACTACGACGGGACCCCGAGACCCGTCTGCGTCTGCGGATTAAATATTTTATAGCTATCGTACAAACGCGCATATTTCTTCCTGAGAACAAACATCTCCGATTCTATCTTTTCATGTTCCCCATACCATCGAGTAATTGCCACAAAAAGATTACCTCTAAACGGCAATCCGAGCAAAAAGCCCAAAGTCTTAAAATTTGACGCTTTACGATGAATGACTTCATACTCAACTACCGCCCGAATTTGACGGTCAATGAGCCTGTCATACTGCGTAATGAGGATTATATCATAGCCGTATTTACGATGCTGGGTAAAAAAAGTAGCCCATTGCATTCGGTTATTCGTCTGCCAGCTCCGGCAATTAAAAAGGATCTGGCATTCATCGAAAATCAATACAGTTTGTCTTTCAATAATATGCCCTGAGGGACTACGCTTATGGTAGCTTAACGCCAAATCCATAAGAAGCTGCGGATCTAATTCAGAATTATCCAAAGATAAAACTAAACCGT
>JAAYWX010000310.1 GCA_012516225.1 Clostridiales bacterium | reverse complement strand
GTTTTGGGGTAAGGGCTTTTTTTCCGGTGAAGTATTTTTTCGGGCAGCAGGTCTTTGCAGGCCTCGCGGAGAAGGAATTTTTCTTCGCCGTTCCTGGATTTCATCTCCCAAGGAACATTGAACAGATATTCCGCTATTCTGTGGTCGGCAAAAGGAACCCGCGCCTCAAGGCCGGAATACATGCTCATTCTGTCCATACGGTCAAGGAGCGTCTGCATAAACCATTTAATATTCAGAAAAGCAACTTCCCTGCGCCTGCGTTCCGGCGGAGATTCTCCTTCAAGAACAGGAGCGTTTCGCAGGGATTCGGTATAGCGGGAACGGACGTAATCTTCAAGTTCAAGCTCCTTTATAAAACCGTCGTTCAAAAGAGCCGTTCTCATTTGCAGATCGTGCGACCAAGGGAAATCGTCCAATGCCAGAAGATCATCTCTGTAAAACCAAGGATATCCCCCGAAAATTTCATCCGCGCATTCTCCGGTCAGAACAACTTTGTTGTGTTTTTTTACCAGTCGGCAGAAATAGAGAAGGGAAGCATCGACATCGGCCATGCCGGGGAGGTCTTTTGCGTCTACCGCCGGGTAAAGAAGGTCTGTAAGATCTTCTTCACCGCATTCAAGGAATGTGTGATTTGTTTTGCAGATTTTAAGCATTTCACATACATAGGGCCTGTCGCGTTCGGGCTGGAAGGCGTTGGACTTAAAATATATGTCGTTGCGTCTGAAGTCAAATGAAAACGTATTGAGGACAGCGCCGCTTTCGGCGAGAACTTCTGACGCAACGGCAGTTACTATGCTTGAGTCTATGCCACCGGAGAGAAAACTGCAGACGGGTACGTCAGAAACCATTTGCCTTGTGATTGCATCCCGAACGAGATATGACACTTTTTCGATGGTCTCATCGTATGAGTCGGTATGTTCACGGCTTTCAAGCTTCCAGTATTGGGTTTCCCGGAAACCGTGCCTGTCAAAAAGCGCATAGTGTCCTGCCCGTATTTCGCTGATATTTTTAAAAACACCGTTCCCCTCTGTGCGAGCGGGGCCTATTCCGAATATCTCTCTGAAACTTCCCATATCCGTTTCGGGACTGACATAGGGATGGCAAAACAAGGCTTTTATTTCAGAGCCGAAAACAAGTGTGCCGTTTTGTGTCGTATAAAACAAGGGTTTAACACCAAATCGGTCCCTGCACAGAAACAGACGTTCGTATGCTTCATCCCATATGGCGAAAGCATAGATTCCATTCAGCCTGTTTACACAGTCTATACCATATCTCATGTAAGCATAAAGTATAACTTCGGTATCGGTTGTTGTTTCAAATATATAACCGGCTTCCGTTAGATCCCGCTTTAGTTCGTCCGTATTATATATTTCACCATTATAAATAATGGCAAATTTTTTTCCAGCATCTTCCCTTATAATCGGCTGCGTTCCGAAGGACAAGTCCCTTATCGAAAGTCTTGCATGGGAGAATCCGGTATGATCATCAAGATATTCTCCTGCACTATCGTTTCCCCTGTGCGCGATGGACCTGCGCATTTCTACCAGTATCTTATGCCAGTAAGAATAATTATCGGTGTAGCACTGCCCAAAACCGCAGAACCCGGCTATTCCGCACATATATATTCCTCCGTTTGCAAAAAATAGGGTCACTGACATTATGCCGCCATACGGTTAAGCCTAAGCGGCATTATGCAGTGAACCCCTTTGTTCGCTGTTTCAATATATAATATGCTGCTTTGAGCTAAAACATTCCTGAAATTGAAATAGATAAATAACAGAAGAATTTAAACCCCGCACGGGAACAAAGCCCGGCGGGGCTTAAACTATACCCATGAATCCGTACCCTCTGAAAAATCAAATATTTCGGAGGGATACATGGTGAAGCCGCCCTCAAGCTCAATCATGC
>JAAYWX010000309.1 GCA_012516225.1 Clostridiales bacterium | reverse complement strand
GTTACGGACAGGAACCAAAACGGAAAGTTCGATATCGACGATGCACTCGCCGCCGCCCATGCTCTTTATGCACCGGGAAGAAGCGGCGACTATGAAAAAAACAGCAGCGGTTTTCTTTTAAAGCTGTGGGGACAAACGGACGGAGTCGGCGGTTACTATGTGGATGACGCTTTTGTAAGCACCGGGCTTTTCTCCGAAATACATAACGGCAGCAGGATAACAGCATTTACTTACAAAAATACGGCGAGCTGGAGCGACCTCTATGCGTATTTTAACCGCAGTTTTGTTACCGTGGCAGTCGGAGGGCCGATCGAGCTTGAACTGAAAGGCACGTCGTGGAACGGGACTTTCACTATAGACGGGGCGCAGCTTGGACTTGCAGATTCCCAATTCGTAAATTCAGATTTGACTAAATGCTGGGAGAATATTCCGGGCAAGACAACGGACAGCACCGGCCGGGTGAGCCTTTCTTTTGATACCGCGGGAGAATATACAGTATCGGCATGTTCTACTTGGGATATGTCCGCTCCGGTATGCAAGGTGAGAGTTCTCACGGCAGACGAGGCAAACGCGCTGATAAATTCGGACAAAGATGCGCTTAGCCTGCCATCTTCCGCCGAAAGCGACCTGGCTTTGCCCTCTGTGGGAGCAAGCGGGAAAACGTCAATTACATGGGAAAGCTCAGACAGTTCCGTTATTTCGGCTTCCGGGAAAATAACAAGAAGCACGTCCGAGGACAAAACCGTAACTTTAACGGCAGCCGTGGGAATTCCGGGAGCGCAGCCGCAGACCAAGAGCTTTAGTATAACTGTTCCCAAAGCAAACGAGAGCGATGTGGCGGCAGGGCAGACAGCAATATCCGCAATTAAGGCCGCACTTGGATTTGATGTAATCAAGGGTGCAAACGCCGCACCTTATGCTGTAACAGGCAACCTTAGCCTGCCTCTTTTTGCAAGCTATGACGCGGCAGCACAAAAAGCAAGCTTTTCATCCGAAAGCGGCGATTTTTCAATTATATGGAACTCGGCAAACAGTGCAGTTGCGTCAGACGGCAGGGTAACTCAAGGAGCTTCCACCTCGGAGGGCAGCATAAGTGCCATTATCCACAGCAATAAGCTCGGAGGGATTATTCCCGACCAGACGGTTTCTTTCAACATATCAGTACTCAATTACAATTATTACGGGACACCGGACGACAATACCCTGTGCAATATTGTTGCCGGCAACATCGCATCCGGATATGTAAACAGCGCCGACACGTCATCTTCCGCATGGATAATAGCGGATATGGCCGCGGCAAACGCCGCAAAGGCATACGGAAACAGCGGATATCCTCAATACAAGGATATTGCATACAATCTGACGGATGCACAGAAACAGGCATATGTAAATTATGCTGTTAATGCACTGACGCAGAGCGGTGCCGACAGCGGCAGTCTTGCAAAAAACATAATCGCACTTGCGGCTCTCGGATACGATGCACGCAGGATTACGGTTCTTTCCGGAGAAAGCTTTGACGCGGTTGCGAAACTTGTCTCAAAAGTGAATACGGAAACAAGCATATACTCCCTGCCCTATATGCTGATAGCGTTTCAGCAGTTTGGATCCGAATATCAGTCTTATATAGATACTATAATAGATAAAATTGTAGGGACACAATTCTGGGGGTACGGCGCAACCGACGCGGATGGAGCGGGTCCCGCAATTTTAGCCTTAGCGCCGTATTACGGCAATGCCTCATATGCAAATGTTACCGCGGCTATTGACACACAGATAGCGGCGCTTAAGAACAATGTTCAAATCAATGCCAACGGTACGGTGGAATCTTACGGGACGCCAAGTGCAGAGAGCACGGCAATGCTTGTAATGGGACTCTGCGCCGTAGGACAGGATGTCAGATCTTTCAATGGCAAGAACCTTGTGCAGGGTTTGCTGGCAATGGTGCAAAACAGCGGCAAAGCCTTCAAGACGTCCTACAGCGAGGCAATAACGACAGAGCAGGGATTCAGGGGACTTGTCGCGATCAGCGGAGCAAAGCTTAAAAACGGACCTTTCCGCATATACGATTTCAGCGGCAATACGCTTGCACCGGTAACGGTATCCTATAAAGGATGCCCAGTTTCATTCTCCGTTGTTCCGTCTGATGCTCAAGTTGCCGTAACGGGGCAGACCCCTGTAAGCGGAAATTGCTTTAACCTTAAAGCGGGTACATACAGTTATACTATCAGCAAATCCGGCTATACAAGCAAAACGGGAACTATTGTAATCAGTCAAAGCGACGAGGCAAATCATACACCTAAATCAATAAATGTTTCACTCGCATCCGAACAGCAGGGCACCAATTCCTGCACGGTCAGATTTACCCTTGTCGGAGATACGGATCACGACGATAAGATATCCCATGTTTATAGGAAGGATCTGGGCGCAGGAAGAACGTGGATTGCGGCTCAGAGTGTTACAGTACCTTCCGGATCAAGTGTATTTGATGTGTTTGACAAGGTGCTTTCAAGCGAAGGCTATACATATTATGAAAAGAATGCAAATTACATCGTAAGCATAACGAATCCTTCCGGGCAGACACTTTCGGAATTTTCCAACGGAGCGAATTCGGGATGGATGTATATTGTAAACGGCAGTTCGCCAAATATTCCCATAAGAGATTATAAGGTTTCAAACGGTGACGACATAGTCTTTTTCTTCACGGACGACTACACGCTGGAAAAAGGTTCAGAACAGTGGAATCCGCCTACGGAAACATCCAAGCCCAGCGAATCGCTGACTCCGACTGTTACTGTGCAGCAGGGAAAGGCTGAAGTTTCCATAAGCACTTCGGCAATTGAAAGTGCGATTTCCGGCAGTTCTGGGAAAGTTGTTATTGCTCCGCAGATTAACGGAACGGCGGAAACGGTATCAGTTTCGGTTCCGACTTCGGCGGTAAAGACACTGGCTGGAAAAAATTCAGGTATGCTGTGTGTTGAAACATCTGCCGGAAACGTAAACCTTCCGAGCAAGGTTCTTGAAGCTGCGGCGGGGCAGGCGGGCGGAGAGAACATAAGTGTTGTCATTGAAAAGAAGCAGGCTAAAGACGTAAACCTTCCCGAAACAGATGTGCAGAATGCCGCAATAGTAGAAATCAGCATAGTGTCAGGCGGGAAAAACATTACAACGTTCGGCGGCGGTGCTCTTACAGTTTTTGTACCTGTATCGGGAAAACGCAATGTCGGTGATAGTTACAAAGTAATTGTCATAAGCTCCGATGGAAGCAAGGAAATTCTCCCGGGAAAAATTGTGTCAAGAAACGGAGAAACCTTTGCGGAAGTTGCAGTAAGCCACCTTTCTACATTTGTCGTTACAACTGCTCGAGTAATTGTTTTTGATGACGTAAATAGCGATTCTTGGTATTACGAAGCGGTTCAGTACACAGCAGCCAGCGGTATTATGAATGGCGTCAGCGATACTTCATTTGCACCGGAAGTCAAAATATCGCGGGCTATGCTCGTCACAGTTCTGTACCGCCTTGCGGGTTCCCCAAAAACGGAAGGCGACCCCTCATTCACCGACGTTGAAAAGAACACATGGTATTCGGACGCAATAGTCTGGGCAAGCAAAAACGGTATAGTAATGGGGCGAGGAAACGGAACGTTCGGGACAGCGGACACCTTGACAAGGGAAGAAGCGGCGGCAATATTGTACCGTTACGCCGCATTCAGAAAGCTGGACATATCAAAAAGCGCAGACATTAGTTCTTACAAGGACGCCGGTATTTTAAGCTCATGGGCGGCTGTTCCTATGAAGTGGGCAAATGCGGTCGGCTTTATAAAAGGCACGACGGACTGTACGCTTTCACCGAAAGAGAGCATGACACGAGCGCAGGCCGCTGCAATACTTATGCGAGTCAGCAAGTATTCAGACAGCGCGCCTCAGAGCGGAACATCGGAAACTGCAAAAAAGACGGCAGAGTACATACTGAAGACAACGGCGCAGCCGCAGATCGGCTATATCGGAGGGGACTGGGCAGTAATAGGCCTTGTGCGCTCCGGATATCAGGTTCCGCAGGCATGGCTTGACGGATATGAGGCGGAAGTAGAAAAATATACGGCGGCATGCAAGGGAGTGCTCAGCAGCAATAAATATACGGAGTATTCGCGCGTCATTCTTGCACTGACCGCTGCCGGCAAATCCCCAAAGAATGTAGCAGGATATGATCTTACGCTTTTCCTTGCAGACTATGAGAATGTTATAAAACAGGGTCTGAACGGCGCAATATGGGCACTTATTGCGCTGGACAGCGGCAAATATGATATTCCCGCAAATCCTCAGGCAAAAGTGCAGGCAACAAGAGAGATGTACCTCAACGAGATACTTTCAAATCAGCTTTCAGACGGCGGATTTTCGCTGACGGGCAAGGAACCCGCCGATACGGATCTGACAGCCATGGCGCTTTGCGCACTATCCGCATACGGAACTCGCATTGATGCGGCCGCGGCGATAGAAAAGGGGCTTGCATACCTTTCAAAAAAACAGGAAAGCGGCGGCGACTACGGTTCATGCGAGAGTACAGCACAGGTTTTAATAGCGCTGAACAGCCTGAAAATCTCGTCAAGCGACAGCCGTTTCATTAAAAACGGATATACGCTTGTGGACGGACTTATGAGCTATTACGCCAATGAAGGCAGATTCAGACATGTTAAAAACGGAGAAGTAAATCAGATGGCAACGGAGCAGGCGATGCTTGCGCTGGCTGCTATTGAAAGAACTGAAAAAGGAGAGAGTGCTCTTTACCGGATTAAATAAAAGACTTTAGGCAAAGGATGTGCTTTATGTGGTTTAAGAAAAATAAATGGAAAATAATTATTCCTCTGCTGATTGCTGCGGTTCTTTCGTGTGCGTTTTTTGCGGACAGAGCGAGGGAAATCAGGCGCAGTTCAAATGATGCGGTTGTTTTAGAAACATCAGAAACTCCAGAGAGTACATTTAGCAAAGCTCCGGAAAAGTCACCGGAGGCAAGCCCAAACGCAGTGGAAACACCATCTGCCGCCAAGACGGGAGAGGCAAAAGCCTCTCCCGCTGCCCCTGCCTCTCCTGCAGTATCCTCGCAGGGCGGAAATTCTCAGACCGTAAAGGAAAAAGAGAAAACGGAGCTTTCATGCACAATTTCTGTTTCGTGTTCTGTACTTCTTGATAAACTTGACCTTTTGCCGGAGGAAAAGAGAGGACTGGTACCGGAGAGCGGCTGGATTCTTGGTCCGGTAAAGGTGACTTTTTCAGATGGTGAGAGTGTTTTTGACGTATTGAAGCGCACACTTGCGGAAAAAAAGATACATATGGAATTTACCGATACGCCCGCTTACAAAAGTGCCTATATAGAAGGCATAGGAAACCTTTATGAGTTTGATGCAGGGGCTCTTTCCGGCTGGATGTACCGAGTGAACGGTATTTTCCCCAATTACGGTTGTTCGAGATATACACTGAAAAACGGTGATGTGATAGAGTGGCTTTATACCTGCGACCTTGGAGAGGACATTGGAGGCAAAAACAACTATGAGGGATGAGGGAGTAATAAAAAGGGCAGACGCTTTTTCGTCCTGTCATCCGGTTATCAACCTTCTTTATTTTGCTTCCGTCATCGCCTTTTCCATGATGCTTATGCACCCTCTGTGCCTTTTTATCTCGCTTTCAGGCGCCGGAGCATATGCGCTTTATTTGAAAGGAGCTCATGAAACAAGGAGAGCCTTGCTCTATCTTTTACCCTTAATTTTATTCACCGCTGCGCTGAATCCGCTGTTCAGCCATGCGGGGACGACAGTACTTTCTTATTTTCCGAACGGAAACCCGCTGACTCTTGAAAGCATAGTCTTCGGTGCGGCTTCGGCGGCAATGCTGGCATCTGCAGTTTTGTGGTTTT
>JAAYWX010000308.1 GCA_012516225.1 Clostridiales bacterium | reverse complement strand
GTGATATAATTTTGGCAGTCCACAGTGATTGCCCTCCTTGCGGCAGATGGTTGTGTGGGAACTCCATTCTACCATGAGGAAATACCACTGTGGATTTTTCTTCTTCAACTGTCCAACTTCATTTTACAATTAACCAAAAATTACCATTACCTTAAAGAATGAGTATCATTTAATTATCAATAAAAAGAAAGTATATAGGCTCTGTAGGGAGTTAGATATCCTACGACCTCAAAGAAAAATAAAGCAAAAACACCCAAGAAAAATAGCAAGAAATAGAGAGGTTATCTCCTCAAATTCTCTTTGGGAAGTTGATATAAAATATGGATATATACAAGAAGAAGATAGGTTCTTCTATATATTATCCTATATCGAGGTTTATGAGAGAAACATAGTAGACTACTATCTGGGTCTTAGCTGCAAAGCTGAAGATGTAGCCATTACCCTAAAAAGGGCAATGCTGAAGAGAAACCTTTATGACAAAGAAAATAAGCCAATAATAAGGTCAGATAATGGACCCCAGTTTACAAGTTTTCATTTTGAAGATACCTGTATAGGACTAGGGGTGGAACATGAAAGAATTCCCTATGCTACACCTAATAAAAATGCACATATAGAATCCTTCCATAGAATTCTAGAAGATGAATGTCTATCAAGATATGAATTTCAAAGTTTTGCCCATGCCTATAAAAAGGTATCAGAATTTATGAGGGCCTATAATAAAGTTAGAATTCACAGCTCTATTGGCTATGTTGCCCCAGAAGAATATTATAAAAATGTCCTAAATGGTACTGCGGTTAAACAGGTAATAAAGTTGTAGATATACTTTGCCTTTCATCCTTAACTACCAATTACAGTCATATTAATATTTATCAAGGGCTTGTAAGGCAAGGGCGTTAGCCTTTACCCTTGATAAGTATTAATATTACTGTAGAATAAATCAAGGGTGAAAGTAGCCCCATATGAAATTCTAAGAATAAAAAAGTATTCGTGAGTTTTTGTCTAAAATTAAGGGGTCAATCCGCACCCCTTTTCTCGAACTGCGGGCACCATCCCGTCAGGTACCAGCCGTTGGCTATGTTGAGTTCGTCATAATAAATCAGCGCCGCGTCCAGCTTCTTTTCTGCCAGTATGCTGCGTACCTTTTCGATCCGCGCATCTGTTTCTTTACGGTTGTAGTACGACATTTCTTTGCTCCTTTATTTGATTATCAAAACTGCTGCGTAAAGTTATCGTTCAGAGAATTCAGTTGAACATTTATGTTGGTCTGCAATCGTTTGCACATCGTGATAAATATAATTTCCCTAATAGCCCAAGAGTATTGTGATCACTCACTATTCAAATGCGCATTTTGCCTTTCATCAGACGACGAAAAATGGGTAAAAGCTACATCCAAAATCTTCATTATTAGGCTGTATCAGTGTTTGCCTGAACCACAGAGACATTTTATTTTAATAAGTTTATGGTAACGTTTTTATGATTATATTATAATAGCACTCATATTATGTCAAGTATATACTCTTGCTACATTTTGACTAATTGAAGTCAAACGAAGGTAATCGAACACTCTTCCTTTTAGATCGTTTCGTCAACCTCTTTATAATTTAACCGAAGAAACGCCTATGGGCATCCAGCGGAATCTTCACACTTATATGCAATCGTTCCCAATATCATTTAGGTTATTAACAGCAACAGACTAGATTTGTATAGCCCGGTTGTTACACATCCAGGCCAAACAATGCGGCGATATTCTTATATAGGATCTTATCTCTTGATTCTTCATCAAGTCCCAAATTCATAAACCTGTCAAGTTCTTCCTTAGGGCTCCACATTGGAAAATCCGACCCAAAGAAAAACTTATCAGGTCCAAAATAATCAATAAACTTAAGCGCACCCGACTTATCCAGCATAAATAATGAACTTGACGTATCATAATACACGTTTGGCAAAATAGGATTGCGAATTGATTCTTCCCACCTTCTGTATCCCCCAAAATGGGCACCGATTATTATAAGGCCCGGAAACTCTCTGGCAATCTTGACCATCTTTTCGGGCGCAGAATAATCATATCTGTTGTCACCCATATGAAACAGAACGGGCATTTCGAGTTCCTCAAGTTCTGCATATATCGGCATCATCTTAGGAT
>JAAYWX010000030.1 GCA_012516225.1 Clostridiales bacterium | reverse complement strand
TTTCTGCGCTCTATTGGCTGTGAAGTTGAATATTTTGACAAAAAAAGGGCAAAAAGATATGAAATAAGAGGAGAAGAAAACGTAACGGCGCTTGCGGCGGACGAAACGGTTTTCTCTGTTGACGGTGTATTCATAATGCGCAGCACTATAGCGCCGGCCAGTTTTCTTCCCGGACTTGCGACGGAAAACGGTCATATAGTGGTTGACAGCGTTATGAGAACTTCCATAAGCGGCGTTTTTGCGGCGGGAGATTGCGTGGGAAGACCGTATCAGATAGCCCGTTCCGTCGGGCAGGGGAATACCGCGGCGCTTTCCGCATGCGAATATATTGACAAAATATAAACTGCCGGATATAATATTATTCATCGTTTTAAATTTAAAAGGCTTTGAAAGGGAAGTACAGTCAGATTGTTTGCCAAAGAGAGGAAGTGTTTGGTGGGAGCTTCTGCAAAACTGTGACTGTTGGTCGCCCCGGAGCCGGCCGAAGGAAATGTCGGTTCGTCCGCTCGCGTTAAGAGCGTAAGAGTGCGCCGCAAATGCGGCGAATTCAGGTGGTACCGCGTGTTCTGCGCCCTGAGCGTTTTGCTTGGGGCGCTTTTGATATATATAAGGATAAAATGGAGTGAAGAAAATGGCAAAAGAACTTTCAAAGGTTTACGAACCAAAAGAAGTTGAAAAGCGCATTTATGAGATGTGGGAAAAAAGCGGGGCGTTCAGAGGAATAAGGGATCCCAAGAAGAAGCCTTTTACAATAGTTATGCCTCCTCCGAACGTTACGGGGCAGCTTCATATGGGACATGCGATGGACGCCGCTCTTCAGGATATACTGATACGCTATAAAAGAATGAAAGGATTTGCCGCGCTTTGGGTTCCCGGAACAGACCATGCAGGTATAGCCACGCAGATAAAGGTTGAGGAAGCCCTCCGCGGGGAAGGACTTACGAGGTACGACCTCGGACGAGAAAAATTCCTTGAACGTGTTTGGGACTGGAAAAACAAATACGGTGACAGAATTGTGGAGCAGCAGAAAAAGCTCGGAGCGTCTTGCGACTGGGAAAGAGCAAGATTCACAATGGACGAGGGCTGCTCAATGGCTGTCCGGGAGGTATTTGTATCCCTATATGAAAAAGACCTTATATACAAAGGAAGCCGCATTATAAACTGGTGTCCGCACTGCACGACGGCTCTGTCAGACGCTGAAGTCGAGTATAAGGACAAGCCCGGCAATCTGTGGCATCTTCGCTACCCGCTGACGGACGGAAGCGGGTATATAGTCGTTGCAACGACGCGCCCCGAAACCATGCTTGGCGATACCGGCGTTGCCGTTAACCCGAACGATGAAAGATACAGGAATCTTGTGGGCAAGACATGCATTCTACCGCTTATGAACAGGGAAATCCCTATAGTTGCCGATGAGTACTGCGATATGGAATTCGGCACAGGCTGTGTAAAAATGACTCCCGCGCATGACCCTAACGATTTTGAAGTGGGGCTGCGCCATAATCTTGAAATTATACGCGTTTTGGACGACAGCGGCAAAGTAAACGAACTTGGTGGCAAATATCAGGGGCTTGACCGCTATGAAGCGCGCAAGGCTGTGATCGCTGATCTTGAGGCTTTAGGGCTTGTGGAAAAAATTGAGGAACATCAGCACAATGTCGGCACATGCTATCGCTGCGGAACAGATGTTGAGCCTATAATATCTGCCCAGTGGTTTGTTAAAATGCAGCCGCTTGCCAAAGAGGCTATACGCGTCGTTGAGGAAGGTGAAACAAAGTTCGTTCCCGACCGCTTCAGCAAAATATATACAAATTGGATGGAAAACGTTCACGACTGGTGCATATCGCGCCAGCTTTGGTGGGGACATCAGATTCCGGCGTGGTACTGCGCCGACTGCGGTCATATTACAGTTTCGCGTGAAGATCCGGCGGAATGCGAAAAGTGTGGAAGCAAGAATATAACGAGAGATGAGGATGTTCTCGACACATGGTTCAGCTCGGCGCTTTGGCCGTTTTCTACCCTCGGCTGGCCGGACAAGACGGAAGACCTTGAATATTTTTATCCGACGGATGTCCTTGTCACAGGATACGACATTATCTTTTTCTGGGTTGCCAGAATGATTTTTTCGGGCTGCGAGCATACGAAAAGGTCTCCCTTCCATACTGTGTTTATCCACGGACTTGTCCGTGATGAGAAAGGGCGCAAGATGTCAAAATCCCTTGGCAATGGCATAGACCCGCTTGATATGATTGACCGCTATGGAAGCGATGCCCTGAGATTCAATCTTGTTACAGGAAACAGCCCCGGAAACGATATGAGATTTTATACAGAACGCTGCGAGGCCATGAGGAATTTTGCAAATAAGATATGGAATGCGAGCAGGTTTGTCCTTATGAACCTTACCATTGATAAATGCGAACTTCCCGACAGGCTTGAAACGGAGGATAAGTGGATACTGTCAAAGCTGAACAGCGTGATAAAAGAAGTAAACGAGAATATGGATAGTTTTGAGCTTGGCGTCGCTGCTCAAAAGGTAAGTGATTTTATCTGGGACAGCTACTGCGACTGGTATATAGAAATGACAAAGCCGCGGCTGAACGGCGAAGATGACGAGAGCAGGATAAATGCGCAGAAAGTCCTTCTGTACGTTCTTACGGAGATATTGAAGCTTCTCCATCCGTTTATGCCCTTTATTACAGAAGAAATCTGGCAGGCTATACCGCATGAAGGAGATATGCTTATACTGGAACGCTACCCGGAATACAGCGAGAGCCTCAACTATCCTAAAGACGAACATGACTTTGAAATCCTTATGGATGCCATTAAGGCAGTGCGTTCCCGCCGCGCCGAAATGAATGTTCCGCCGTCCCGCAAGGCTCATCTCATTATAGTTACCGATAAAGGGGATATTTTTGAAAAAGGCAGAGCCTTCCTTATCAAACTTGCATATGCGGGAGATATAGATATTTCGGATACGGATCCCGCTGACATTGAAGGAATGGTTTCGGTAGTTACCGGAGATGCCAAGATGTTTATGCCCATGGCCGATCTTGTTGATCTCGGCAAGGAGCGGGAGCGTATAGAAAAAGAGCTGCAAAAGGCGATAAAGGAATATGAGGGGCAGATGGCGAAGCTGTCTAACGAGAGCTTTCTTGCCAAAGCTCCTGCAAAAGTTATTGAAAACGAGAAAGAGCGTGCCGCA
This sequence comes from Clostridiales bacterium, assembly GCA_012516225.1. GTDB lineage: Bacteria > Bacillota > Clostridia > Oscillospirales > Oscillospiraceae > UBA2658. The sequence continues at coordinate 114 of JAAYWX010000030.1, read as the reverse complement.
AAAGCCAAAGCTCTTATAGACAATTTGACAGAGAGCCTTAAAAAACTGGGCTGAGTTTCATATAGAAGCCATACTTCGACAGATAATTAATCGTACTATACTTTATAATAGCGC
>JAAYWX010000307.1 GCA_012516225.1 Clostridiales bacterium | reverse complement strand
TTACCGTGGTTCACAGCTGCATCGGTGGCATAGGCAATGATTTCATTGGCCCAGCTCGTAAGGTCACTGATTAAGGCAAGTATTTCAGCTATCTCCTCGTCGGATAGCAATGGCGGCAGGGCAAATTCGAAAGCTGCCAGCTTCATCTTTGACTCAGCTCTTGCTCTGCACTTCACCGCTGCCCTGCAAAACTGGCAATGCTCTCCGGGGACATACTCACCGCCGCCTTCATAGGCAAGATCTGCAGTAGGCTTTAGAACTTCCTCTGCCCATTTGTAAAGCGATTCCTTTGAAACCGTGTAAGTACTTACGTTTTCGCGTCTCGGCTGGAAAATAGTCATCGACACTTCGTTAATATCGTAAATACCATCAAACAATTCCAAAGCACCGAGAGCATAGAGTTTCATCTGTGGGTTATCTTCAGCTGCAACCAAAACGCCCTGACCGTACTTAAAATCCACGATGTGAAGCGTGCCATCGGCTATAATCACGCAATCTCCTGTACCGAAGCCATCCTTAACATATTTGGAGAAGTCCAGCTTCTGTTCGATGAGTACCATCGGGTCAGAACATTTCAGCTTTGCTTGAGCAATCTGTTCCAACACAAAAGACACGTAATCGTCCGTATGAGCATCCATCTCATCGCTGTCATACTTAGATACCGGCTTTTTGGAGCGCATCTTTAAAGCTTTACGGAGCTTGTGTTCAGCAAGCGCATGGGCGGCAGTCCCTTCATCGGCAGCAGCACCGGAGTTATCATCGAACTCTAGCTCCAACCGTGCCGACGGAGTGCAGGCTAGCCAGCGGTGTGCACTGGAAGCCGAGAGTATAGCATGTTCGCTCATTTCAATGCCTCCGCTTCTGCAAGAAGGTCGGCATACTTGCTTGGATCGATCTGGCTGAGTTTTGACGCACCATACTTTTCAAGAAGGCCTCGAACTTCGGCTGTAAAACCGTCATGGGATTTTTCAGCCAACACTGCACGCACTTGCTCCAGTGTAACTGCCTTTTCCTCAGGCTTCTGGGTTGATACCTGGGCAGTTGTTTCAGTCCGTGATTCATCTACAGGCTCATTACTTGCCATCGCGTCGGCTACTGCCTGCAAGCTGTCCGCCAGAGATCGCAAATCCGTGACTACATCAAGAAGCAGTTTGATTTTACTCATGCTCCACGCCGCCTTCCTTGATTTCCTTGATTTCAACGGTTTCAACCGAGCCTCCTGGCGTAATCACGAATACACCGACCTTCTCACCAAACAGCCAGTTTAAAAGCTTGCTGCGAATACTCTTAGAGCCGCTTTTTATCACTGGATCTCTGATACCGTTGGGTTTGGCAACGTTGATAGTAACCTTGTGTTTCAGACTCATGTTTTGTCTCCTTTCTGAGGTTGATTTCCTGCCCCTCAGCGATAAGCGAATAAAGGAGTCCTTTCGAACCCCCTTTTAAGGAAAAATTTTTATGTGAAGGTTTCTTACGAACCCTCATTTATGTTAGAAGTTTTCTTAGTCTTTCTTGGATCTTCTTCAAACGGCCACGAATAGCTGCTTCTGTAACGCCTTCCTCCGCTGCAATTTCAGTGTTAGTCCTTTTTTCCAGATACACCTTTTTGAAAAGCTCTTTTTGCTGAGGCATAAGGCAATCCATAGCCTTTCTTAACTTGTCCAGCATATCTTGATGCTCAGCTTTATCTTCTGCTTGAATAATGAGTTGTTCAGGGTTTACAGTATTGTCTGCAAGATACTTATTACGATCTGTGGCATCATCACCCTCGCCATCGTGATAGGCATCCAGATGTGCTGTTATTCGGTAATTATACCGGCGTTGCTCGTCCACTTCGGCGTCATCCATCTCATGTAAAAGCTGAATGTCAGCTTCGGTGACGCCATCCTCACCTGGTGTAATTACGATCTTCGCTCCTTCTGCAGTGTAATAGATGTAGTTGATTCTCTTCTTTTGGCTTGTTTTGTACGCTCTTGGCATGTTTTTGCATCCTTTCCGCCTCGAGTGGCTTGGGCGGCAAGGACACAAAAAAGCTGGTGTTTTGATGTAACACCAACCGTAATTGCCTGAAAACGCGCATGACAAGGTACGGTGGGTACATCTGAAGTTACATTCACGGCCAATGCCGTGTTTAACTTTTTATGTATCCCGCCGCCTCTAATGCGCATCTCAAGGCTTTGAAATATTTTTATGTACTAGCTGTTTAGCTTGCTAGTCTTGCTCTTAATACTGAGCCAAATATGTAATGTAATACTGATACGTTGTTTTACACGTCGATAAATGGTTTTACAAAGTATGTGATAATTCAGCTAATGTCTCAGCTCTGATTTCGAGTTTATAGGAAAATGGCTTATGATACACGGACATGACATGTCCGGTTTATGAATATGCATAAACACAAAAAGCCCGGATACCGAGTCTTGTTTAACTCGATATTCGGGCTAGAAGTTGAAATTATACCATAAAGAATAAAAAAATAACCGGACAGAGCTTGTCCGGTTTAATTAAAAATTTTATATAAAGTTTTACTACGAAGAACTTAGGTCTTGTTCTTGTGGATTGTTACTGTAGCAGTGGTTCAATTACTGCCTCATTTAGCGAATCACCCAAGATTAGCTCATAATATTTCAGATCGTCCATAACTGGTGTTTGCAATTTGAAGAAATTCTCTCCACTTGTTTTCATTTGCTTGAGTAACGTTTCCTTACCTGGAAAAACAAACCCGCATTTTTTTACACCTGTAAGTAATACATATGATAATAACTGTAAACTGTCAATCCGTGCTGTTCTATCATGTGCTTTATATTTTGCGTCCATAACCGCCAGTGCTATCTTAGTTTCTTTATCACGCACGACGATATCTGGTATACAGTACGGTATTAGATGAACACCCTTTTCAGTTTCTTCTATACTTGTAGCACCTCGCATTAAAAACCATTTTTTCGCATACTCTTCTAATTCGTATTTTGTATTATATAGTGTTTCCTTTAAAACTGTCCTTGCATAAAATTCAAAAAGCGTCTCCATATTTATCATATACGGAATCGTATATGTGCTTTTCATAATTGTTTGGCCGTTTTCTGCCTTGTATGAATAATACCTCTGACTTAAAATACATTTTGCTTGTTGCAATACGGGTTTGTAATACATATAAAGGCCAGAAACGGAGACATTGTTAAAATCACTTAAACTTATCGGAGTAGAACTCACACGTCGAAGAGTATTCATACAAAAATGAATTCTGCTCAAGCTTTCTGGGTTTAATTCAAACCGATCTTCAATGATTGCTTTGCATTTCTTTAGCGTTGCTTTTATAATCCTATTTTCAATATTATCTTCTGTGAAATCAATGTATTTACAGAAGAACCTGTCGCTTCGACCACGAACTGTATTCTCTCGTATATTTTTCTTAACGTCAATTTTCCCCCTTACCTTCGAATTATAGTTTTCTTCCTTATGGAGCATTGTCTTCTTAAGCCCCTTTTTACATAGGGTATAGCAAGCATTTATGAAGCTCAGAGCATAAAGAAGATCTCCATCATTTAGTTCGTCTTGGTTCAGGCGAATTAATGGCTGGTTATAAAAGACCTTAAATAGAAACCGACCATTCTTCGAAAGTTCTTCTACATAGTTTTCATATTCATCGTCAGAAAGAACCTTTTCAAGCATTTTCCACGGGTTCAGCCCGTATTGGGATGAGATGACGACGATATGTTCCTTGCCACTTGTCTGTACTATTGTCTGATTTTTGCTTACAAGTCTTCCAACTCCAACGAATCCGCTTGTCCAAAGTCTCTCGTTAAAACGATGTATGCCAAAATTGAGTTCTGGCTTGGATAAATCCAAGTCATCCCAGAACTCTTCCGTAGTGTCTATTTGCGACCAGTCATTCAATTTATGAGGAATAATATCTCTCGCCATACTTTTCACTCTTTAATAATGAAATTTGATACGGAGCTCCTCCACAAAGTTACTGATATACTCATTGTTTATGGTATCTCCGTTCGCATTTACATTACCAAACTCCTTTATGTAAAGCATAATGTTTTCACTAATAAGTTTAATTTGTTCGTCTCTATCCGGAGCAGCATAAATCTCGTTGACAGAATGTTCAACTAGCTCCTCTATTGTTTCTAGGATTCCGTCCTTTAGATACTCTCTTAAAATTGGAATGACTTGATACACAAAATGCTGAGCAACTGCTGCTTCATAACCTGTTGCTCTATCGCGCAAAAAATATGTATGTCCAATCTTTACATCGTTTCTTTGGTATTCGTTGTTAAAGAATCTATCGCCCTCAAATAATTTTTGTACGGCGTCAAATAAAAGCAACTCAATAGAATCTTCATCGTTTTTACCTGAAACATGCTGATAGCAACTGATAACAATATCACGGTTAGCAGGACTATCGATGAAGATGAATCTCCTACGAATAGCATAGTCTATGGAATCAATTGATTTATCAGCCGTATTCATTGTACCAATAATAAACAGATTTTTAGGTAACACTATGTCGCGGGATGGAGCCCCGATGACTTTATCATTTACTTCATATGGTGTTGACACAGCACTGTTCCTATATTCAAGTCCATATATCAGTTCACCGAATACGGTGGCGAGATTTGCACGGTTAATCTCATCAATAATCAAGTAGAACTTGGGCGTTGTATCTTGGTTCGTGCCTGCAGCATAACGGGCAAATTCAGCAATTTTGCCTAGTATCCTGTTGCCACTTGAATAAGTCGGGGAACCGCCGACAGCGCTCACTTCTATTCCTCTAACAAAATCTTCATAACCATAGGATGGATGAAATTGCACTATATCCCATCCTCCTGTTGCCAGCTTCGCTGATGTCTCAGGATGTGCATAATCTGCTTCTGTAAGTTTGTAATTGGCTAAATCTCTTGAGATATCTTCTTGGGTAACAAAATTCGCTGCAAGAGCAGGTGCAGCTTCATATAATTGCTCTAACACGAATTTCTTGCTATCAAATGTTTTCGAAGTGCCGGGAGGGCCTTGAAAAATCATTTGGCGAACGCCTATGTTCTCCATAATCCTCTGGTATTCTTTTAGTTCTGCCATTCTATTCACCCCTCTTAGAGTTATCGTTTTTGTTGTTCCAGTTATATTAAATATATCTTCATATTCGTCAAGACTAAACGCCGTCCGGCCATACACTAAGTCATCAAATTTCATCATGTCGACGGTTATTCTGGAATCCCTCTGGTTCCATAACGTTCGAAAATTAATAATTTTGCTTCCAAAAAAGCGTGTCTTAGCCTTATCTCCAGCATGATTTTTTAAGCCATTGTGTATTGCAGTAAGGTATTTTCTTTCGAGTTCAATAAGGTTGTACAAATCAAGTAATTCATGATTCGAACCCATAATTAAAGAAACACACACAGAATATAATCGGAGATAAGCATCAATCAACCGATATATCGCACCATACACTTCTGCTGTATTGTTTGCGGGATGTACTGTTACATTATCAAAGGTAAAGTAATGACTGCGTACTCCATTAAGGGGTAGAAAAAGCCTATCAGGTGTACCATCTGTATATGCAACTCGGTATGCTATAGTATCATTCTCGCTTTTCCATCGCCCATTCTTGGGAGGTCTTGAGGAATAGTACGCATGCGTTACACGAGTACCCCTTGGAGTCGGAGTCGAGTATGCAAACCTATCAGCACGGTCTGCTTCAACCAAATATGAAGCATATTCTGTCGGTATAGTATGGCTCTCTACTCTTGCAACATTAATGTTTGTAAGCAAAGATGATAAACTCACATCGTACGGGAAAATACCATTTAAAATTATTGCATCAATGACATTTTCTATTATCCCTTTATGTTCTACGCACCCTGCAGGAATAATTGTATTTGCATAATAATCTCTTGAGTCAGTCAGCGTAAAGGGAGTAACGACCCTACCGGAATTTATCAGTACTTTCTGAATGCTCGTAACATTACTTAGTGCTTCGACCCCTGTATTTATTCTATTTTTTATTTGCTCAAAGAACGTGTATAAATCACCAGTAAGTATCCCGCTCCCATACAAAGCAATCATATAAGGGAACACTTGATGGATTACTTTCTGTTTAACCTTGTCAAGAATCAGATAGGGCGTCCCGCTGCATTCTACAATAAACATTCCGTGGCCGGGGAAATAGTCTTGGGGGTGTATATCAGGGGCTCTCGCTATGTTTCTTTCAATATAATTCTTAATGCTGTCGTAAACATCCAGAATGATTGTCTTGGCGTTCTGACCCACAGCATCGTCATAATATCCATCAAGGATTTCTCTGTCGGATCGCAATTCTTTCACATATTCCATCCGACGGCGTAACGTAAAATCTAAATCGTTACCAGAAAGTAGACTACATTCGGTAAAAATCAAAATAACATTGGTTGGAATAGTCAAGGTATTACCACCTAATAGTTCTACAGGTTGACCACGATACTCCATTGCATATATCAGGTTTCCCAATAATGCGCTTGCATTCGCACGATTAATATCATCAAAAATAATGCAATAAAGATCAGCCGACCCAGCAGCTCTGTCACACAGTTCTTTAACACGCTTTTCGACATGTGAAATTTGAAGGTCACCGGATGCCTTAATCTGGATTCCAAAAACTATATCCTCATAACTCATGGAAGGATGCACTTGAATAAATTCACAGTACTCGCTATGTACAAATTCCTCGATTGCATCCATATCAGAGAACACATCTCTATTAAACGCGTCCTCAATTTGTATCTTTTCATGGCACAAATAATACGAAAGAGCCCGTGCATAAAGGGTTTTTCCTGTTGCGGGACTCCCTCTTAACAATATATTCTTCGTTGTAATCACATCCCCTCTAAACGCGGCAGCAATTAGTTTTCCTTAGACAGCATGTTTTTCGTAAGACGTGCTAGGAAATATGAAATTTTTGGCGGTACCGCGTTTCCGATTTGACGAGCAATTGATCTTCGGTCTCCGTAGAACACAAAGTCATCTGGGAAACTCTGTATTCTTGCTGCCTCCCTGGGCGTTATTGTTCTGTCTTCCACTGGGTGAATGAACCGACCACCTGCTGGTGTGTCAAATCTAGTAGTAATAGTTGATGCTGGCTCATCCCAGCATAGCCTTCCATATGCGCCGCTATGGACTGACTTAATTTTTTCCTGCAAGCAGGTATAGTTTCCTCCTTCTGCAATCCTACGTATGCGGTCTAAAGCAACCTTAGAATGGTTTGATTTTGTATGATTTTCTATCCACTTACGCTTACTCGCCAAGAATTTTTGATACTCTGTTTGTGGCTTAGGGTTTTCAATGATACCATCGGCAGTAGCTGATGGCATATTACTTATAGCATCAGCCACAGTAACAGCATCAAAGTATGTAGGAATCTTTCTGGTAATCTCCTGTTTTGTTATCTCCCACAAATACTCGAAGTCAACACCTTTTATTGTAGTACCTATAATAATCATTCTTTCCCGCTTTTGAGGAACTCCGAATTCTACTGCTCTGACAACTTGGCAAAATAATTTATAGGGCTCACCATCCAGTAGCTCTGCGTTTTGGAAGGTTTCTTTAATCTCTTCAAAAATCTTTCCATCACGCATAGTAGCCATACCTTTTACGTTTTCCATTATAAACACTTTGGGTCTGACCGTTTTCACAACATTAAAATAATGCTTAAACAAGTAGTTTCTTGGATCATCTATGAAACCTTTCCTTATTCTCGCACCAGCCATTGAAAAACCTTGGCAAGGCGGACCACCGATTATTATATCGGCATCGCCGTACTTTAAAAGTCCCGAGTTATCAATGTTTTTTATATCATCAACAATTACATCTACTTCCGGATGGTTTTTTGAATATGTATTCGCAATAACCGGATCATACTCGATGGCCTTGACAACTTCAAAATCGTTTTGTATAAATCCAAGGGACAACCCTCCGCATCCGGCAAATAGATCAATTACTTTCATCTTTTTTAGCACCTCCACTAACCCTGTAT
>JAAYWX010000306.1 GCA_012516225.1 Clostridiales bacterium | reverse complement strand
CCAACCTTCCGTCAGTGCCGGGAGATGAAAAAGAAATAAGCAGAATTTTCATTGCATGGTGCTCCTGTTCCGATAATGCACTTAAAGCGGCCGTAAGGCAGAGAATACCAGATTTTACGACTGCTTTATCCATATAAAGCGCTTATTTTTCTTCCAGAAGGATACGGGAAAGTTTTTCAGTAAGTTTTTTAAAATCGAAGTCTTCCGCGGCTCTTCGCGCGTTTTCGGAAAGCTCGCTTAAATATTCGAGGGATTCCATGGACAGCCTTAAAACGGCCTCGGCAATCTCCCGCGGCTCCTGTGAGGTTATAACGACGCCGGCGGAATATTTTTTTATCAAATCGTAATTTGTATCCATATCGGAAAGAATCGGTCTTCCGGCGGCAAAATAGTCAAAAAGTTTATTGAGGCTCATTCCGTATCTCATTATGGGGCTTGATTTTACATGAACTATATTCAAATCAGCGCTTGAAAGAATGAACGGTATGTATTTCTTGTCAACCCTTCCTTTAAAAACAATGTTTGAAAGCCCTTTTTCCGAGCAGCTTTTAACAAGAGCTTCTCTTTCCTCTCCATCGCCGTATATGATAAACCGTATATTATCAGCACCTTTCTCCTGAAGTATCTCTGCCGCGCCTACTATGGCGGCAAGCGAGTTTGCCTTTCCTACAGTTCCTGCATAAACCGCCTTAAACACACCTTCCGCCATCAGATCCGGATCTTCATATCTGTAATGTTCGCGGTTATATTCGAATTCCTCCATATCAACGCCGTTGTTTATATGGAAGACCTTTGCCATGTCAACCGGTCCTCCCTGCTCCTTATCCCAGCCTTTGCCCCGAATATAATCGGCTCCGCCTTCCATGGTGAAGATTACTGCATCGGCTTTTTTGTACATTCTCTTTTCGAACATATACATAGGAATAAGCAGAGGATTTCTCTTTCCGATCAGCCCGTATGCCACGAATGATTCCGGCCAGAGGTCGGACACTTCCGCAACTCCTCTGCAGCCGTATTTTTGGGAAAGCTTCAGCCCAGCCATGCAAGCCGGAGGAGTAGCGGAAGAAGCCAATATCGCATCCGGCTTTGCAAAATGTCCGCACACTTTCCTGACCCTTACCGAAAACTGAAACATATTGATTATCCTTTTTATTCCGTTTCCTCTGTATCGGCACGTTCTCACATATACATAGCGAACGCCGTCCGCCGTTTCTTCTCTGTATGCTTTTTTCCCCTCAATCAAATTTATATCCGAATTATGGACTGTACTTGCAGCAAAGATTGTTACTGTATGCCCCAATTTTTCAAGATATTTTGCGAAACAGGACGTCCTCGCCAAAGGATACAGCGCGGGCGGAACCGCGTAGTGGTTAATCAGCCATATGTTCATTTGCTTTCTCCATGCTGTCAATAAACTTCGGTAAGCCATTCGGCATATTTTCCGATATTTCCGCGCACAGTTTTAAAATAGGTTTCCTGCAGCCTTGAAACTATCTCACTTTTCCCCCCGCCTCCTACTGCTATTCCGTCTATATTTAAAATAGGGACTATTTCCATAGCAGATCCACATAAAAACGCCTCATCGCATATATAAAGCTCTGTTCTGTCAATATCTCGGACAATTGTTTCGATTTCCATTTCGCTTTTCGCTATTTTAATGACTGTATCCCTTGTTATGCTTTCGAGCACCGAGGCCGTACATGGCGGCGTAATCAGCACACCATCCCTGACTATAAACAGACATGCGCCGGGACTTTCACAAACTTTACCCTGGCTGTTAAGAAAAATCGCCGTATCGAATCCATGGGATATTGCTTCCATTTGTGCCATCCTGCTGTTTATGTAATTTGCACCTGCTTTGATTTTTGGCGACAGGTTGCGGTCGCTTATTCGCTCCCAGGAGCTGAAACAGCATTTTATCCCTTCTCTGTCCGGATATGCGCGTCCTCTTGGCAACGGTGATATAAGCATTCCGGCAGGTTCAGAAGAATTCCAGCTTCCTGTGCCTTCTATAAAGACCATCTGGCGAACTGCTATATCCTCCCTGTATCCGTTAGCCTTGACGATATCCAAAAGTCCCCGCTTAAAATCCGAAATGGAGTACCCGCTTTCAATTCTGAGCATTTTCATGGAATTTTTAAGCCGCCTGTAATGGTCTTCAAGCCTGAACGCAAAAAGCTGTTCTTTTTCTTCGTTCCAATAGCAGCGTATTCCTTCAAAAACGTTAAGTCCAAATTGTGCGGTCGGCGAAAGGATGCTCACCTTTGCTTCCGCAGCCGGGACTATATTCCCGTTAAACCAAACAAGCCTTTTTTCCACTTCATTCATATTCTTCACCGCTACAGCTTCCTTTTCTTTTTCAAAATTTTCGGGTTTTTCATAAATAGATTTCATAGCCAATATCTTAACTGCCGTAATAAGCATTATTCTGATATCAATAAGGACCCCATATTTTTCAAAAAGGTCTATGTAGCGGTTGTCGAGTCTGCCTTTCTCATCCCATGAAAGCTCATTCCTGCCGCTTATCTGTGCAAGTCCCGTAACACCCGGCAATACAGAAAAGCGTCTTTTCCATTCATCCGGATATTGTGAATAGTCCCCGTGCTCATATGTTACAGGCGGCCGAGGACCTACTATTGACATCTCGCCTTTCAGAATGTTGATGATCTGAGCCGCTTCATCCATGCTCGTTTTCCTTAAAATTCTCCCGACTCTGGTTACTCTGAAGTCATTTTTGTAATTGAAAAGCCCGTCTCCCATATGTTCGGCGTTTCGTATCATCGTTCTGAACTTATACATTGAAAATACTTTCCCGTCTTTTCCTATCCTGTCCTGCAGAAAAAACACTGGACCTTTGGAGTCTACCTTTATCGCGGCCGCTATAAGGATGAACATAGGCATAAAAACAACAGCCGCAAGCAGTGAAAACAACACATCCATACTTCTTTTTAAAATTTGCTTCAAGAAACTCACGCCCAAATTCCTTATTCAAACACATAGGTATGAAAAACATCATCAAAATCTTCGCCTTTTTTTATAAGCTGGGCTTTACCTGTACTCTCTTCAATGCAGATAACCGGAAAGTTCGGCAGTATAAACGGCGGCTTAAGCACGATAGAATAAGAACCTGCATTGTCAAAAACAGCAAAATCCCCCTCGGCAAGTTTTCCTGTGTAGTTTCTGTGCAAATAGTCAGACTCGATACATGTATAGCCGGCAAAATCTGCTCCTTCATAAATTTTGGCGGAAGATGCATCCCTGTTATAAACCGTAACAGGGAGGTTTTTTCCGTTTGCTGCCGGATTTATGTTGTAAATGCTTCCACTCAAGGTTGCTATGGTTTTTCTGCGAATGTTTTTTATGCTCACGACTTTAGTTGCCAAGCACATTGTATCCGCTGCAAGGGCAGTGCCCGGCTCTATAATAAGTTTCGGCGGATTATCATATTCTTTTGCAAACTTGGCAAACGGCAGTGCCACTATTTCAGCGTATTCCTCAAAACTCGGTATAGCACATGGAAACTGCAATTTAAGAGAGTCAGGCATTTCGCCGTAAAATCCGCCTCCGAAATCCACCGACTCAATCTCCTTCAGTCCGAACTTTTCAACAAGTCCGAGCATACCGGCAACCTTGCTTTTCCATGCTTCCGCACCTCTTTCGGAAAAGTGGCAGTGGAGACCCGAGAGGATAAGCCCTTCGCTGCTTTGAATACGGCGGAGCACTCTTTCAAACTCGTCTGAGGCGGTATCTATTCCGAAACGCGAAACCGAACCTGATACGCCGAAATTGCACCGTATGCCCACTCTCAACCTTTTTCCGGGGTTTGCTGCAGATATTTCGCCGAGCAT
>JAAYWX010000305.1 GCA_012516225.1 Clostridiales bacterium | reverse complement strand
CTTATATAGGAAAACAGATAAGCGGAAAGGTAATGGAAGAGCTGAACCGAAAGGGCAAGTTCCAAAAGCTCACCAACCTTGATAATTTTTACAATGAACGTCCCTATTATGTAGTAGCTCTGCCGATCACTCTCAGCTACAACAACGCAATTATAGGATATATTTTTGTCGGCTCCGACTGCACGGAAATAATACAGTCGTGGAACGCCGCTTCCGCCCTTTTTATTGCCATGGCGTCCATTATAATGATAATTGCGTTAGTCCTTTCATACTATACGTCCAAGCACCAGACGGAACCTTTGAACGAAATGGCGGCTGCCGCAAGGCGCTTTGCCCACGGCGACTTTTCAGCGCGCGTTGCAAACGAAGGCCGCCAGGATGAAATCGGCGCATTGACGGAGTCGTTCAATACAATGGCGGAATCTCTTCAGAAGTCTGAACAAAAAAGGGCCGAATTCATAGCAAATCTTTCTCACGAGCTTAAAACGCCCATGACAACAATAGCCGGCTTTGCAGACGGCATACTTGACGGCACAATCCCCAAAGAGGAACAAGACAAATACCTTGCCACCATTTCCAGTGAAACAAAGCGTTTGTCCCGCCTTGTGCGACAGATGCTTGATATGAGCCGAATGCAGGCTGTCGATACAAATGCCCTTCTCAGCCGCAGTTTCAATCTTTCGGAAGTAATAATGCGCACTCTGCTTGCTTTTGAAAATAAAATTACACAACACGGTCTTGATGTTGACGCACAGCTTCCGGAGGAAAGCATTATGGTTCGCGGCGATATGGATTCGTACACTCAAGTTGTATACAATCTTCTTGATAACGCCATTAAATTTTCCGATCCGGGTACAGCCATAGGCATTTCATTGTGGAAGCAGAACGGGAAAGCTTTTGTTTCCGTTAAAAATCATGGTGAAACCATATCTCCGCAGGAGCTTCCTCTCATATTTGACCGTTTCCACAAAACAGACAAGTCGAGAAGCCTTGACCGCGATGGTGTCGGTCTTGGTCTCTCAATTGTAAAAACTATTCTCAACAACCACGATGAAGATATTTCTGTAACCAGCAAAGATGGTATTACTGAGTTTGTATTTACCGCCCGTCTGAAATAAAAATTCAAAAAATTAGATTCCGCATGATTTTGCATAAGTTCATAAACATTTCACATTATATTCATAGGGAGGACAAAAGTCCGGGTTATATTAGTCTTGCGCTTGAGGGATTGCGATAGATAAAGTCCAGCAAAGATTATACTCTCCGATTTGGTTATTTTCTCCCCTCTATAATATAATCCTCTCTCAAAAAACAGGAAGCTCCGGAGTTATCCGGAGCTTTCTGTTTCTATTTTTCGCTCTGCTTGTCTATGATATGAACATTAAGGTGGTTGTATGTCATTTCGACGCCGCGTTCATTAAATAAAGCCCTCACCTTTTCATTAAGTGAAAAATGAACATCCCAGTAATCTTCCTGCTTTGCCCATGCTCTTATGACATATTCTATGGAGCTTTCCTTATAAGAGAGAAGTCCTATGAACGGAGCAGGTTCTTCAAGGATCCGTCCATCGGACTTGACTGCGTCCGCAAGGGCCTGCTTGACGGTATCCGTCGGAATTTCATAATCCACGTTGAAAGTTAAATCCACGCGCCTGTTTTTTTGCCTTGAGTAGTTTATTATCTTAGCGTCTGCCACCTGCTTGTTAGGAATATATATTGTCTTGTTGTCTACAGTTATCATTGTGGTGTAAAAAAGCAGGACTTCGGTAACCGTCCCTGCGGCTCCGTTTATTTCCACAAAGTCGCCGGCAGTAAAAGGCTTTGTCGTTAAAATTGTCATCCCGCTGAACAAATTCGCTAAAATACCTTGAAACGAAAGGGACAGCGCAAGTCCTGCAACGCTGAGAAGCGCCACAAGCGATGGCGTAGGTATGTTAAGCGCCGTTGCCACCATTATTGCCGCTATTATCCAAAGCCCCGTCTTTATAGCGCTGCGCACAAAACTTTTCACTGTATTGTCAAGCTTGCTGCGCTTGTGTATATGATCAATTATTTTCAGAATGACAGTAATGGCTATAAAGCATATCACGAAAACAGCGGCAGCGGAAAGCAGCGCTTTGAGAGTAAATTCTTTTAGCGAGATTCCTGCCATGGACTGAAGGGATTCCAATGCTTTCACAATATCCTTCCTTTCTTTCATCGGTGTTGGTTTATAGTATAGTATTACAAAAAAACAGCCATGTCAAAGAGAAGCGGCAAAATTTTATAGGCAAAAAATCGTCTTATGCACTTGACATTCGCCATTTTTTTGGTATAATCAACGGTGCGTCGAAAAATCAAATGTGCGGGCATAGCTCATCTGGTAGAGCGCCACCTTGCCAAGGTGGAGGTAGCGAGTTCGAGCCTCGTTGCCCGCTCCAATTCAATATAATAAATGCCATGCGGCTATTTGGCCTCATGGCATTTATACTATCCGGCATTTTCACTTTGCAAGTATCTTTATTGCCGTACATTTTCTAAAAACGCGGAGAGGGTTCCAAAATGCCTGACATTGAACAAAATTTTATCAATATGTACGATTTGGTTCTCTGCCTTACAAACGCAGTGGACTTAATCAGCCCCGAAGTTGCCGACCACCATCAAAAAGTCGCGTATCTTTCCTTCCGCATAGCCGAGAAGCTCTGCCTTCCTATAAGTCAGAAAAGAGACCTTGTGCTTGCTGGGCTTCTGCATGACGTAGGCGCGCTTTCCCTTGACGAAAGGCTTGACCTTATAGAAAACGAACCTATCACATCCGAGAATCATGCATATATAGGCGCAAGAATGCTCGAGGGCTTTCTCCCCTTAAAAAGGCCGGCCGAAATAATACGCTATCACCACGTTCCGTGGAATTACGGTGAAGGCAGAACATACAAGGGACACTCTGTCCCTATCCTCAGCCATATCCTTCACCTTGCGGACAGAATAGCTGTGCAAACCGACAACCAACGCGACATTATAGGGCAGATAAGCGCTATACGCAAAAACATACTGAAGCAGCGGGATTCCGTTTTTATGCCCGAACTTGTCGATGCGTTTATAGAAATAAGCAACTATGAATACTTATGGCTCGACATAGTTTACAAGCCGCTCTCATATTCTCTGCCGGAAATTCTTGCGGTCGATAATATGAGGCTTAACCTCGACAAGGTTATTGACCTAACTAAAATATTTGCCTGCATCATAGACTTTAGAAGCCCGTTCACCGCCAACCATTCTGCCGGCGTCGCAAAAACCGCTGAAAAGCTGGCAGAACTTGCAGGTTTTTCGGAAAATGAGTGCAAAATGATGCTGATTGCCGGTTATTTGCATGACCTTGGAAAACTTGCCGTAGATAAAAATATCCTTGAAAAGCCCGACAAACTGGATCCATCGGAATTCAATTCCATCAGAAGCCATACTTTTTATACATACCGTCTTCTGCAGCCAATAAAGGGCTTTGAAACAATAAATAAATGGGCCTCGTTCCACCACGAGAAGCTCAATGGAAACGGATATCCTTTTCACCTCAGCGGCGGCAGTATTCCTTTGGGTTCCCGCATAGTCGCTGTAGCCGATATTTTTACGGCGATTACCGAAGACCGTCCGTACCGCAAAGGAATGTCGGATGATGAAGCAATTGCCGTCCTTAAGCGTATGTGTGATGAAAACTGTATATGCTCTCATGTGGTTTCCATACTTTTGGACAATTACGACACCATAAACGATATTCGGAAAGATGCTCAGGAAAAAGCTGCGGCTGAATATAACTACATTATCAAGTCACCGTATTGATTCTCTTATTTTTTAATCTATTTTTATGCTTTAACCGGTTGTTTTCCATAAATTTGCGTCTCAAATCCGCAGAACCTTTATCTTTTGAATTTGCCGAGAAAATTTAAAACTCAGGAATGAAAACACTGCATCCGCTTAGAATTCAGGATTTTCTGTCGGTCTTCCCAACCGGTCCGATATCTTAATTACGTTTTATTGCAAAAACAGCATACGGCAGGATTCAAAACCTGCCGTATACTGTTTTTTGTTCTTTAAAAGCGGTACGGAGCTTACGCCGGAAGCTTTTCATTTCAAAAGTGGTATAGCCCTGTTTCCGGCTGGACGCGTCCCTCCGGCTTGTTTTATTGACATGAAGCTTTTATCTTTTTCCGGTTTCCATAAAGACAGTACGGTCGTATCTTGAGGTAAGGAGGTAGGGCGCTATCTTTTCGGCATCGACACGTTCCACAAGCTTCAGTTCATGCAGGAGTAAGTCGTTTACAGAGTAAGCTCCTCCGATTATGGTGCTTACAGGCAGTTCCGCCCATGGGTCGTCTTTGCCCGACTGCAGCTTGAGAGAGGCAAATCCCGGTTCCCATGATTTGTATGTATACTCGCACACGTTTTGGTAAAGAGCACCGTTTACAAAATGCCGTTCTCCTTTTTCGTTAGGCTCGATATCAAAGTTAAGGAAAAATCCGCTTCCGGATGTGCTTGCGCCCGCCCTCGGCGCCTGATATACGACGTCGGTCAAAGGGCTGTGGTATTCACCAAGTTCCAGCTTTGCGTCTATAAGCTGTATCCCTTTGCGGGAAACTTTAGCAGTAACGGTATTTCCGCTACGCCTGATATTGAATTCTGCACCCAGCTTTTTAGGAATTGCGCTGAGTTCTCGTCCAAGCTGCACAGCCATTTCCGCTCCTGTTCCGCCAAGCACAAGCCCGACCGGATACAATCCGAGATCCATTCCGTGGGTAACCAGAATTGAAAGTATCGCCTCATAATAGTCGTCCGAGAAAGAGGGGTTGTTTATATGTGCAACGGAAACTGTCGCCACCGGCATTGAAAACGGCTTAAGCGGACTCGGCACAAGCCGTCTGGCAGCCTCCGGATCTGTCATAAACGCTATATACATTCCTTCCTGATTGCCCATAAGCGATGTTTTAGAGAAATTTTTCAGATCTTCAGTCGAGGATATAAAGCTTGGTGCTTTCTCCTTCTTCAAGAAAAGCCTTCGTCCTGCTTCAAACCCTCCGCGTACGGCAGGCGCTATCTTTCCGATTTTTGCTGCATCGCCGATAACGCAGGTTTCATATCCTTTTGCTCTCAGTTCCTCGGCAAGCCCGCCGTTCGGACGCATTCCCAAAGACAGGACAACAGCGTCGGCAGGGACGGTTTTTACAGTGCAGGAAGCTTTCTCTTCGAGGACAATACTGTCCGCTTTTATCTCTTTAAGTGTATGTCCGAGCATGAAAACGGTTTCATACTTCATCAGTCGGCCCATAACATCCGCCACTATAGTTCCGTTTCCGTCCGGCGCAATTTTGTCCAGCATATCCACTACGGTAACTTTGTTGCCTCCGGCGCACAGATATTCCGCCGTTTCTATACCTGTCATTCCCGCTCCGACAAGTACCACGTTTTTCTGTTTAAGCTCCGCTTTCCCGCCGAGTATGTCTTCCACGGTGTAAACATTGCCGCTCTTTGCTCCTGGTATCTCCGGAATAATTGCCCTGCCGCCCGTTGCCACCACAACGGCATCCGGCTTCAAGCTGTCTATAAGCTCCGGAGTCGCTTCGGTATTTAAGCGCACATCCGCTCCGTAGCGCTCTAAAGCTCCGCTGTAATACTCTATAAGCCACTTCATATTTCCCTTATGCGGAGGTGCCTTTGCAAGGTTAATAAGCCCGCCGAGTTCCGAGGCCTTTTCAATCAAAGTAACGCTGACACCGCGTTCCGCAAGGCTGCAGGCGGCACTCATTCCAGCGGGTCCTCCGCCGACAACAACCGCCCTATGCCCTTTTGTGTCACGCTCCGGCGCTCCGTATTTCAGTTCGCGGGCAGTGCGGGGATTTACCGAACATTCTGCTGGAAGTCCGACAGAATTGTATTCTTCAAGACTTTCAAAACAGCGCATGCAGGAAATACATTTGTTAAGCTCCTTTTCACGCCCTTCAAGCACCTTTCTGCCCCACTGCTCGTCTGCAAGCCATGCCCTGCCAAGGCCTATGAAATCTTCTACTCCATCCTCAAGGAATTTTTCCGCGACGGCTGGTTCGCGTATCGCAGAGTTGCCGATTACCGGAATACCCACATGGTCCTTTACCGCCTTGATCATGTCACGGCGCCAGCCCTGCGGGAAAGATATGGGCTCCACACATACAGTACCCGTTTCATAAATTCCGCAGCTTACATTTATGGCGCTGACTCCAAGCTTCTCCAGCGCCACGGCTATTTTTATGCCGTCAGCAATATGTATATAATCTTCAGTAACTCCCGTTTTGTCTAAAAATTCTTCAACGGACAGACGTACGCTTATCGGAAAATCTGCCCCGCATTCTTCGTGAATTCCTTTTATTATTTCCGAGATGAAGCGCATACGGTTTTCAAAACTGCCGCCGTACTCGTCTGTGCGTTTGTTTGTATAAGGGCTTAGGAACTGGTTTATAAGGTATCCATGCGCTGCATGAAGCTCTACGCCATCACATCCCGCTTTTTTTACCCTTACAGCTCCTTCCACAAACTGCCGTACAAGCTGCTTTATTTCCGAATTCTCCAGTGCACGGGTTTCTTGCTTTGTAAATTTGCACATAATTGCCGATGGCGCCACCACAGGCTGCCCGCCTATCAGCGCTGACATGGTCTGGCGCCCCGGATGGTGAAGCTGTATAAAAATTTTTGCGCCGTGCTTATGAACCGCCTGCGCCAATCTGGAAAGTGGCTCAATATGCCTGTCCTTGGTGACAGATAACTGGCGGAGCAGCCCCACGCCATGCACATCGTTTATCCGGGTTATTTCCGGAATTATCAGTCCCACTCCGCCTGCCGCGCGCGCCTCATAAAAAGCAATCATTTCGTCGGACGGACTACCGTCCAGCTCTGCCAGTCCTATTCCCATAGGCGACATGACAAGGCGGTTTTTCAGTGTCAGGCTGCCTATGCGGCCTTCCGAAAACAGTTTTTCGTACATTACAGAACCCTCCTTATTATACTAATTTTCAGCAAAATAAATCCGGCTGTTTCGTTAATTTCGTGTCAATTTAATTATACTTTGCAACAACCTAAAAACATATGTTCGCACAATACAGAAAACAGTTGATGATTTATTTATCGTGCACTAAAATGGGTAAGGAGGTGAAATTATGCTTTTCAGCCGGCTTATTTGTCTTATTTCCGAAAAAATTTCTCTTAAAATCATCAGTTCTTCCGACATATTTGATATCAAAGACTTGGCGCTGATTGACGGCGCTCAGGAAGATTTTCAAAACGATATACTATATATTGGTTATTATGAACAAATAGTTTCCCGCAAAATTCCGCCGCATTGCATTTTAGTCTGTACGGCAGAAACGGAAAATTTGGAATGCTATGGACATGATGTTGCGGTTACAGATGAAAAAAATCTTTTCTCGGCCGTAAATGCCGCTAAATCACTGATAGATGCATCCCGAAGCAAGGGGCTTTATGCCGAGCTGATGGACTGTGCGGCCCAAACAAAAAGTGTAACTTCATTTGTAAATCTTGCGGCCGCAAAGCTTGGCAATTCCGTAATTCTGCTTGATTCCGACTACAAGGTACTTGCTTACTCAGGCGTATATCCAATAGACGACCCCCTATGGGATCAAAACATAAGGCAGGGTTATTGCAGCTACGAATTTATCAGCGCTGTAAACGAAATTGACAGTGTAAAAAATGCGCCAAAGACCTCGGAACCTATAGTGGTTTCATGTTACGCTTCTCCTTTGCGGAAGCTTTCCAGCAAGGTTTTTAACGGCGGTCAGCTTATAGGATTTGTTATAATGCTTGAAAAAGAAACCCCGCTGTCTTCATTGCATTTTGAAATGCTTCCTATCATAAGTGCCGACGCAGTAGACATAATAGCGCGTTTTGCCCCCTATCTTCTTCCGGACAGCACACACTATCAGCGGCTGCTTTATGACCTTCTCATAGGTGCCCCTCCGGAAAAGCTTGCCCCGCACATATCTAAACTCAGCTTTTCTCACCGTATGTGCGCACTTCGCCTTAGTCAGTCCCGCAATCTCGGACAGAAATATCTGAAGGAGCAGGCAGCGGAAAAACTGAAGTCGCTCCTGCCGGGCACTCAGCTTACTTTCCATGAAAACGGGATAGCGGCTCTCATATCTTTAGGGAACTCTCCGGATATTTCCACGGAACAGTTCTCGGCGCTTAAAGAATTTGCGGAATCCGAACATCTGCACATCGGAATCAGCGCTGCCTTCGATAAGATTGAAAATTTCGCAAATTACTATTCTCAGGCCTGCCGCGCACTGGAATTAGACCGCTCTCTCCGGGGCAAAAACAGCGTCTGCCGCTATACGGACTTTGCTTTCTATGATTTGCTCAACTCCGTTAAAGATACCAGATGCCTTTCGTCATTCTGTCATCCCGCGCTTGCTGTCCTGCGCAGCTACGATACGGAAAACAACACGGAACTTTATCATACGCTTGATGTATATCTGTCCTGCGGGCAAAACATAAAAACTGCCTCCGAAATTTTGTTTATTCACCGCAACTCACTTGCCTACCGCTTGAAGCGTATTTTTGAACTCACGCAAATAGATTTTGAAGACCGCAGCACCTGCTTTCTTTTGGAAATGTCCTTTCGTATCAGCCGCTTTGCGGAAAACATTCTCGCAGAATCGCAGCACAATCCAGATATATCTTTTATGTAAAAAATAATTAATAATTTTATTTGCATATATCGTATATTGTGGTAATAAGGCTTGCAGACGGACGGTTCTGTTTCCGTTATCCCGATCCGGAGCGACTGCAACATTTCTATGTAAGTGATCAGTTTTCTTAAACGCATTTTCTTTCCCTATAAGTCGGACTCGCAATTTCTCCATATTTTAGGAAACATATAAAAATGCTCTGGAGCGTATATCTCAAGCATATGTTTGAAATATGCGCTCCAGAGTCGTTTAAACAAAATTTTCTGGAAACCATTAAACTATTGCACTTGATAAGCAACGGCAGTTTCTGTCGTTTTTAAGAATAGGGCTGAACAATGACCATTCGTGCCGCCATATCTCCTGACGGCGAAATATAGCGGCGCAGAATGAGCCTATGTATCAAATCAGCCAAGTTTTGCGTTTAAAGCCGCAAGAAGCTCTTCAACCTTTTCTACGGAAACTTTTGCAGCCGGTGTCTTAGCAATCTTAGCAAGAGTAAAGCCCTTGGCCATCTTCATCATAGGATTGGTGGATGCTCCGGGCATAAGCTCGTCAAGAATTTTTACCGCTTCAGG
>JAAYWX010000304.1 GCA_012516225.1 Clostridiales bacterium | reverse complement strand
CGATTGTAGAGGCCCGAGAGGCCATTGATGCGTACATCCATTTCTACAACCATGAGCGCATCCAGTTAAAAACTGGAGTGGCACCGCTTTCGCTGCGCCACTCCGCTTAAAACTCAATATTTCCTACCAGGAGGCTTTTTTTGTGCTGTCCGCACAATCTGGGGCAGTACAACGGCTGATGTTTTGCGGTTCGAGGCTTTTCTTATTTTTGCTTAGGTATGCTTATAGTAAGTACAAGTTCCGTATCAGTATCATATTTTTCCATCCCCGCGTCTATGCCTCCCTGCTTCATAACCTCAAGACCATGAGTAAGAGTATTCAAAAATACGCGGACATCTTTAAGAACAAACATGGTTTTCTTCTTCCCTTTCGAGTTTTCACCAGCAATTTGTTCGGGAGCGCGGAGCAGGCTGTCGACATATTCTTCAGCGGCTGATACGTTCATATGCTCGTTTATCATCTGCCTAAGCGCAAGCCGTTGCGCTTCCTCGCTTGGCAGCCTCAGAAGCGCTCTGCCGTGGCGCTCTGTAAGATCTTCATCCCTTAGAGCTTCAAGAACGTCCGGAGGGAGGCGCAGAAGGCGGAGCTTGTTGGCAATCGAAGGCTGGGATTTTCCAAGTCTTCGTGCGGCTTCTTCCTGACTCATACCGAAAAGATGTATGAGCTGTGAAATTCCTTCTGCCTCTTCCACGAAATCAAGGTCGCGGCGCTGGAGATTTTCAACCAAGGCAATGAGGCTGGATTCTTCCATGTTGACATCAAGTATGATGCACGGTACTTCCCTAAGTCCAGCAAGCATGGATGCCCTAAGTCGGCGTTCGCCTGCAACAAGTGCATATCTGTTGCCTCGCCTGCGTACGGGCAGAGGATTTAAAACGCCGTACTGCGCTATGCTCTCCGAAAGTTCTTTCAGAGATTCCTGAGGAAAACGTTTCCTTGGCTGAACGGGACTCGGATATATCTCGTCCACAGAAAGATATGTAATATTGTTTCTTACCATACGGGGCGGTTTTTTTAAGACCGGCATTTTATCTTCTCCTTTGCGTAGAAATGCATATGCTGAAAATTTGTCGCATAAACGGAAAATGGCTCATTTTATTGAATTTTTACTGAACTTTAAAAGAACATATGGTGTTTTACGATGCTATGATACACCATATATAGTGAAAAACTTGACGGAAAGTGTATTCTAAAAACAAAAAACGCACTGTTCTTCAAAAGAAGATACAGTGCGTTTTTGCTTTTCAGTCTTCTTCCTCGACAACGCCGCGGCCGCGGAACAGTAAAGAAATGCACCAAAATGCCGCAAGACAGACAAGAGTATAGAGAACGCGGCTTACTGTGGCAGTTTGCCCCCCGAAGAGATAGGCAATGAAGTCAAATCGGAAAAGACCTATCAGACCCCAATTTATACCGCCGATTATGGCAAGTATAAGAGCAATTCTATCGATTATCATTAAACTCGCACTCCTTTATTTTGCTTCAGTGATATGATAACCGATATAAAAATTATTATTCATTTTTAATTTTCATAGCTCTGTTTCCGCATGCCTTGAGGCGTGGCAGCCCATGTTTACGACACAAGGCAGACCAGCTATATGAGTCGGATATGTTTCTATATTGACCGAAAGTGCGGTAACGGTGCCTCCGAAGCCTTGAGGGCCGAGACCGAGCGAGTTTATTCGTTTCAGAGATTCCCTTTCAAGCCCTGCATAGAAAGGATCTTTGTTTGGAATATCTGCGGGACGGGCAAGCGCCTTCTTTGCCAGAATCGCGGCCATTTCAACAGTTCCGCCCAGACCTACTCCGACAATTACGGGAGGACAGGGATTTGAGCCGGCTTTATCGACGGTTCCTACTATGAAGTCTATTATCTCATCCGGCGAGCACGAGGGCAGAAACATTTTCATAGTGCTCATGTTTTCGCTTCCGAATCCCTTTGGAGCAAGAACAAATTTAAGCCTGTCGCCGGGAACAATTCGTATATGTATTACGGCAGGGGTGTTGTCGCCTGTGTTGGTGCGGCGGAGCGGGTCAGCGACTATGGATTTGCGCAGAAAACCTTTCGTATATCCCTGACGGATGCCTTCATTTATGGCCGATTCAAAATCTCCTCCGGTTATATGAACGTCCTGACCGACTTCAGCAAAAACGACTGCCATACCGGTATCTTGGCAGAGAGGTAGACCTTCCTTTTCGGCAAGCATATAATTTTCGCACAAGTCGTGCAGAACGATTTTCCCTACAGGAGATTTTTCCGCTTTTTCGGCATCACATATAAGCTTCTTCACATCATCCGGAAGGACAGTATTAGCTTTGACACAAAGTTCGGCAATGGCTTCGGTTATTTTTTCACATTTCAGTTCCCGCATTTTAGTTGCTCCCTTTCCTTCGGCTGATGAAAAACTTTGAAAAACAGTCATGAATTGAAAAAATAAATGAATTAACCAGCTATTCGACAAAAGTAGTGATTATTCGCTCTTTACATTTTAGAAAAAATGGTTTATTTTATCATTACAGCTTATCCAATGGCACGTGAGTGCGTGCCGGGCTCATATCTTTATCCCACAACCCTGTTTTTGGCGGGCATCATGCCCGCCGCTTTTTATGCCTAAAACAGACTGCATATCCGGTTATTGTAAACAGATAAGGGTAAAGAGCCCTACCTGGATGCAAAGGATAGCTGGGAAACCCAGAGTAAACTTTTTGTGGCGAGTTTTATGCCTGAAAAAATACATTCCGGCGATCCCTCCGGCGCTTCCTCCAAGAGCGGCGAGCAGAAAAATGCTTTTTTCAGGGATACGCCATTTATTATGTTTTGCTTTATATTTATCTATTCCCATTGCGGCAAAAGCGGCAATATTTGATGCTGCCAGCCATATTAACAAAATGTTTTGACGCAGAAAATCGAAAAAGTGCACTTATTTCTTTCCTTTTTTCTTAGACTTTGGAGTATTTTTAGATACCTTCGTTACTTTTTCCGGAATGTTAGAATTATTTTTTAGCGTTTTAGGATTTTGAGAGACTAAATCGGCAAAAACCGCTTTTTTCCCGCCCATTCCCTTTGCTCGGCCTGAAACATTGACAGTTGAGGGAAGCAATACAGGATTGTCTTTTACTTTTGAAGATTTATCTGGACGAACAAGGCAGTTTTTTCCGTATCCAATAAGATCCTCCCTGTCTGCTTTTTTTAGCGCCTCGATAACAAGACGGCGTTTTTCGGGACGCTTCCACTGCAAAAGCGCACGCTGAAGCTCTTTTTCATGAGGAGTTTTAGCCACATATACCGGCTTCATTGTCCGCGGATCAATCTCCGTATGGTACATACAGGCAGAAATTGTACCGGGGGTGGGATAAAAATCCTGAACCTGTTCTGGCTGCCGGCCGCGAGACTGCAGATATTCGGCAAGCCTTACCGCATCATTTAGCGTACAGCCGGGGTGAGAGGACATGAGATACGGAACAACATACTGCTCTTTTGAAAAACGCTGGTTAAGGCGGGAGTATTTTTCAATAAACCGCTCGTAAACCTCTATATGCGGCTTTCCCATATAATCCAGAACGCTGTTTACGCAGTGTTCCGGAGCAACTTTAAGCTGACCGCTTATGTGATGCCTTACGAGCTCCGAAAAGAACTGCCCGTCCTTGTCTTCAAGCATATAGTCAAAACGAATTCCGCTGCGCACGAATACCTTTTTAACTCCGGGTATTTCACGCAGTTTTCTCAGGAGAGCAAGATAGTCCGAATGATCCGCATCAAGATTTTTGCACGGAACGGGGGCAAGGCAACGCTTTTTTGCACACATTCCATTTTTTTTCTGAAGTTCGCATGAGGGATGGCGGAAATTTGCCGTCGGCCCGCCTATATCCGAAACATATCCCTTCCAAAGAGGGTGATGAGTCATAGCTTCAACCTCGCGCATTACAGAGGCATGGCTGCGGGAAGTTACTATTCTGCCTTGATGGAAGGCAAGAGCACAGAAATTGCAGGCTCCGAAACAGCCGCGGTTGTGTATTACGGAAAACCGGACTTCCTCAATAGCCGGCACTCCGCCTTCTGCGTCATACATAGGGTGCACTTCACGGGTATAGGGAAGCTCGAAAACCGCGTCAAGCTCATCTGTGGTCAGAGGAAAAGCAGGAGGATTTACTATAAGCATCCGTCCTTGGCAAGGCTGGCACAGTGCCTTCCCACGGATCGGATCGTGTTCCTCATACTCTATTCTCGCCGCATTTGCGTAGGCAATCTTATCGCTTGCCATTTCTTCAAAGGAAGGAAGGATGATTTTATCAAAAACACAGGCGCTTTCATCCGCGGCTATAAATGCTGTTCCCCGTATATCCCGGATTTCGGAAGGCTTTGTCTTCCGCTTTAACCTCTTTGCGATTTCTCGGGTTGCGTATTCTCCCATTCCGTAGACAAGAAGATCCGCCTTGGAATCGAAAAGTATACTCCGCCGGACCTTGTCGTCCCAGTAGTCATAGTGAGAAAAACGGCGAAGGGACGCTTCCAGTCCTCCTATAATTATCGGCATATCACTGCCAAATGCTTCTCTCGCACGGTTGGAGTAAACTATTGTTGCCCTGTCCGGACGCATGCCGGGCTTTTTCCCGGGAGAATAAAAATCCTCGCTTCTCGGTTTTTTTGCCGCGGTGTAGTGGGCAACCATACTGTCAAGATTGCCGGCGCCTATAAAGACACCATAACGCGGTCTTCCCATGGCCTCAAAAGCGGAAGCATCACTCCATTTAGGCTGAGCGAGAAGGACCACTCTAAATCCCATATCTTCAAGCACGCGGGCAATGACAACGGGACCAAAACTTGGGTGGTCAACATATGCATCTCCCGTTACAACAAGAAAATCATAGCTGTACCACCCTCGAGAAAGCATATCATCTTTTGAGACCGGCAAAAAATCCGTTATTTCCATAGTTTTTCAAT
>JAAYWX010000446.1 GCA_012516225.1 Clostridiales bacterium | reverse complement strand
CCTTTATACGCTCCAAAACATGTCGCTCCCCTCGCGGGGAGCGTGGATTGAAATTCAATTTCTTTGTCTAATATCAGAAGCGTTTTATGTCGCTCCCCTCGCGGGGAGCGTGGATTGAAATCACCATACTCTTGGCATGCGTTTTCCTCCTTTAGTCGCTCCCCTCGCGGGGAGCGTGGATTGAAATCCTTTTGCGCGTGAAAGTGCTAAAGAATTTAGCGTCGCTCCCCTCGCGGGGAGCGTGGATTGAAATACGAACGATCTTGATTTATAGATCGACTGAGAGAGGCGTGTCCAACTCACGCCTCTCTCAGGTTTACCGATATTAATTGTCAAGCGTTATCTGGACTCCAAGTTCCGCTGGCTGTCGTATAGCTTGATGTTTCACGATCATCTCGTCTTGCCCATATTTTATATGTTTGCCCAGCGATTCCGTAACCAGAAAGATAGGTCGGTTCTACTCTTACACCTGTAT
Organism: Clostridiales bacterium; assembly: GCA_012516225.1. Classification (GTDB taxonomy): domain Bacteria; phylum Bacillota; class Clostridia; order Oscillospirales; family Oscillospiraceae; genus UBA2658. The sequence goes on along the minus strand of JAAYWX010000446.1, from coordinate 1,569 downwards.
TCAACCACTCAAATGTGGTGGCTCGGATTGGGTTGGAGTAATTTAGAGTTGATTTATAATTGTAAGTTGAATTGGTGTAAGTATCGCAACGAATTGCTGCTGGCGTATTAGAAGTTGCCTTTGAAATCCAGACTGGAGAGGTGGTGTTGAATAAACCTGTTTGATCTGTTTCATTATCGTTGGTCATATAGAAATAGAAATCGCCGACTGTGCGGGCCGTTGCGACAGATGGAGCAACACATCCACATATTAACAGAGCCGCAAATGTAGAAGCTAGTGCCTTTTTCAAACTCTTCATAATAACTTCCTCCTTGGTTATTAGCAACTATGGTTGGATCATAGTTTGCGTTCATACAGCTCACCACAATCTATTTCACAAATCGTATCGCAGAGCAGGTTTATATCTTCAGCGCTATGACTTGACAGCAGGATGGTTTTGCCCTCGTCCCGCAGGGATATGAGCAATTCGCGAACGTCTTTAATTGCGTGCTTGTCAAGCACGTTCATGGGTTCGTCTAAAATAAGGATGGAGGGATTTTCCATAATAGCTTGAGCGATACCAAGTCGCTGCTTCATCCCCAAGGAGTATTTAGCGACGCTCTTCTTAATCTTTGGATTTAAACCTACGCGTTCCATCGCCTGTATAATCTGCTGCCTACCGATTCTGTTTTGTAAGGATGCAAGCATCTGCAGGTTTTGGTAGCCACTGAAATAGGGCAGGAATCCTGGCACTTCAATGATGACCCCGATATCATCCGGAAAGTCCACGTCCTCTCCAATCCTTTTGCCCTGTACGTAGATTTCTCCCTGAGTCGGGAGTAAAAAACCGCAAATGCATTTCATCATAACTGTTTTTCCCGAACCGTTTTTACCAATAATGCCATGTATTTTTCCTTTTTCAAAATCATGGGTTATATTTTTTAGAACAGGTTCGGATTCGAATTCCATACAAACATCTTTCAAACTTATTATTATGTCTGACATATTTGCACACTCCATTTATTGCACACTTAACTTATAACAGATGTTTTTTACAACTATCTTGGTTTTTCCGAAAAAGTATAGCCCGACCATCAACAATGCTTCTAAAGCGAGGACAAGTTCAGGAGAAAATCCATATACCGTATCCACCATATTACTTTTTTTTAGAGCACCCCAATTTCCCAACAGCCATGCCGTTGCGTCGGGTATAGACCAGCTTACTGTAATTGGAACAATTATCAAAATCGCATAAACCAGCAGACATGTTTTTATGTTTGCTGTCCATGTAAAGCAGAACAGCATCAATGTCCCCGACAAGCAACAAAATACCGTAAACAGCGGGATCAGCCAGTTTAATGAAGCAAATGCATATGCCCCAGACAGCCCAAACGAAATATTGTTATGCAGACAGCCGACTGCAGTAACAACGAATACCGATCCTAATGAGTAGACCATAGACCCCAACAAAATGCTGATAAATTTCACATTCCACCACTGGGCATATAAAGAATAACGAGAAAGAACCATATAAATCCTGTTATTAATTTCCATGTTGCAATAAAGCAATATAATACCAGCAAATAGTAT
>JAAYWX010000303.1 GCA_012516225.1 Clostridiales bacterium | reverse complement strand
CCTCGTCACGATAGCAGCGTGCGATCTGCAGATAACGGTCAAAACCCGCAACCATTGTAAGTTGCTTGTATATCTGGGGGCTTTGAGGCAACGCGTAAAACTTGCCCTTGTGTATTCTTGAAGGCACGAGAAAATCACGTGCGCCTTCTGGAGTGGATTTGATAAGAGTCGGAGTTTCTATTTCGATGAAACCGTTTTCATCGAAATAGTCTCGCGTTATTTTGGCCACCTTATGGCGGAATATCAGGTTTCTTTGAAGATCCGGCCGGCGCAGGTCAAGATAGCGGTATTTCAGACGCAGGGATTCGTTAACGTCGCTGTCCTCGATAATTTCAAAAGGCGGCGTTTCGCTCCTGCACAGGATTTTCAGCCTTTTCACATACAGTTCCACATCTCCTGTGGGGATTTCCTTGTTTTTGGAACTGCGCTCTCGCAGAACTCCCTCCGCCTGAAGAACATATTCCGCCCGGCAGGAAGCCGCAGTTTCAAACACTTCCCTGTCTGTTCCGTCGTCAAAGGCAAGCTGCAAAATTCCTGTTCTGTCGCGTAAGTCTATAAAAATAAGCTGTCCCAAGTCCCGCTGACGCTGAACCCAGCCGCATACGGTCATGGTTTCTCCGGCATTTTCAATACGGGGAATACCACAGTATGTTGTTCTCATTGATGTTTTCATATTTGTTTCTGTCCTTTTCAAAAATGGATTCCAGCAGGCATCAGCCGCATATTACAGGTTTTTTGTTTTTTAGTATTACGGCTTCCCTAACACGCCGTGCTGCTTCTTCTGGTTTTTCAGAGAACTGTTCGCCGCTTTGCATATCTTTTATTTTGATAAGTCCCCGGCCTATCTCATCCTCTCCTATAAATACGGTGAAAGGTACACCTATTTTGTCCGCATAGCTTACTTTTGACTTGAATTTCTTGTTCTCGCTGTAAAGCATTGTGCGGATACCGTTTTCTCGGAAAAGCGTTGCCGTTTCAACCGCCTTTGAAAAGTCCTCCGTCATCGGGATTATCAGCACATCCGCCGGAGCCGTTATTATTTCATCCGACAGCAGCCCCTGCTCGTCAAGAACATAAAAAAGTCTGGTCAGCCCGATAGAAATTCCGACTCCGGGAAGTTTTTTGTCGGTATAGTAGCCCGCGAGGTCATCATACCGTCCTCCGGAGCATACCGATCCGATTTCGGGATAGTCTGTAAGTATGGTTTCATAAACGGTTCCGGTATAATAATCCAAGCCTCGGGCAATGGTAAGGTCAATTTCAAAATTTTCTTCGGGAACCCCAAACTCTGGCAGGTAAGTTACCACTGTCCTGAGTTCCGAAAGTCCTGTATCAAAAAGCTCGTTTCTGCCTTCATACTTTTTAAGTGCCTCAAGTTTTTCTGTGCTTCTCCCGGGCGTTGTAATAAAATCCATAATTTCATCTGCCGTCTTTGCTGGAATGCCTTCCTCCGCAATAAGTTCCTTGCACTTTGACGCGCCAATTTTTTCAAGCTTGTCTATCGTGCGCATAACGGCCTCCGCCTTGTCCGAAATACCTGAAATCTGGAAAAAACCGTTCAGTATTTTTCTGTTATTGACGCGTATTTTAAATTTTTTAAGCCCGAGTTTCGTAAAAGTGCTGTAAATAATAGACGGTATCTCCGCCTCATTCATAATGTCAAGCTCGCCGTCGCCGATTATATCTATATCTGCCTGATAAAATTCGCGGAAACGCCCTCGTTGCGCCCTTTCTCCTCTGAAAACCTTTCCTATTTGGTACCTCCTGAACGGAAAGGCAAGTTGTCCGTAATTCAGCGCAACATACTTTGCCAGCGGAACAGTAAGGTCAAAGCGCAGCGAAAGATCGCTGTCGCCTTTGGAAAAACGGTAAATCTGCTTTTCCGTTTCTCCCCCTCCTTTTGCAAGCAGAATTTCAGAAGCCTCAATTATCGGGGTATCAAGAGCTGAAAATCCGTAAAGCGAGTATGTTTTTCTGAGTATATCCATCATTTTTTCCATTTTAGCCTGTTTTTCAGGCAAAAGTTCCATAAATCCAGATAAGGTGCGCGGTTTTATCTTGTCCATAATTCGGCAAATCCTTTCGGTTTTATAGTCAGCCCTATTCGGCAGAGTGCCTCTGTTGCAGCCTCAAAAGCCGCATATATAAAACCCCCGTAAATTCAACAACGCTCCCTCCCGCGAAGGGACGAGAGCGTTAACAATAACACGGGAGCGTTATTTTTTTGGGTTTACTATGTCGCGCCATCCGAGATCGCCTCGTTTTAATCCCTGAATCAAAACTTCCGCCGTTGCAACATTGGAAGCAAAAGGAATATTGTGCTGGTCACAGGCGCGGGAAATCGCAACAACTTCCTTGTCATCATCATTGCTTGATGAATCCCAGAAAAAGAGCACAAGGTCAATCTCATTATAGGCTATGCGCGATTTAATCTGCTGGCTTCCGCCCTGAGCCGCACTTAGGTAAAGCGTAATCGGAAGACCGGTCGCCTCTGCAACCAGTCGTCCGGTTGTGGCGGTCGCGCAAATGGAGTGTTCCGACAGTATCCCGCAGTAAGCGATGCAAAATTGCACCATAAGCTCCTTCTTATTGTCGTGTGCCATAAGAGCGATATTCATGGCCTTCATCCTTTCCGTACAATTGCGGCAGAATCTGGCAAAGCCTTTATGCCGATGTAATATTATACACTATTGTTCCCAAAAGCGCAACAAAAAGTAACGTTTTATTTGAGCAATGAGTTCTCTTTTTCCAGCTCGGCAGAGCTGTTTTTGAAACTGAAATAGTAATCAAGAACATCTCTTGCAATTTTCGCTATTTCACTTCCTGCGCCGCCCTTCTCAACAACAACTGCAATGGCTATTTCAGGGTTGTCATAAGGCGCATAGCATATGAAAACGCCGTTGTTTGTCAAATTTTCTCCAAGCTGTGCCGTACCTGTTTTTGCAGCCACTTTAACAGGATAATTCCCGAAAATTTGGTATGCAGTTCCGTTAGACGAATTTGCCACGTTGTACATTCCTATATGAACCGCATCATAGTATTCCTGCGGTACGCTAACTCTGTCAGCTACTTTGGGATTGCGTTCAAAAATACTCTTGGAGTAGTCATAGCTTCTCACGGCCTTCAATATTGAAGCTTCATATCTGGTTCCATTATTCGCTAAAGACGCCGTGTAATTGGCAAGCTGTATAGGCGTAAATACGCTGAATGACTGTCCGATAGCTGCCGACATCGTATCGCCATTATACCATGGAGTATCCATCTCCTGCTTTTTATATTCGGGATTTGCCATTATCCCTTCGGACTCAGAAAGTTCTATGCCGGTTTTTTTGCCTAATCCAAAGCGGTAGGCATAATTTGACAGCTTGTTGATTGTAAACTTTTCATTGTCAGCCACCGTATAAAAGTAATAGTTACATGATACTTCTATGGCTTTGGCGGCGTTCACGTCGCCGTGGCTTCCGTGCGGATATATCCAGCATTTGGGCGCATAACCTTGGTCGGCGTATTTATCGTAAACTCCTTTGTCATATATAGTTGTGTTCGTCGTAACTATTCCTTCATTCAGCGCGACAATCGCCGATACCGGTTTGAATGTAGAGCCCGGCGCATACGTCCCCATAAGTGCGCGATTGAATAGCGGAGCCGATTTATCTTTCTGCAGTTCCGAATAGTCCTCCATCAGCGTGCTGAGTTTGAACGTCGGCGCACTGGCTATGCACAGCGGTTCACCGGTTTTAACGTTTATGGCGACAACCGCGCCCCCGGTTATCATATTCTTTATTTTATCCGTTTTACCCTGTGCTTTATATGTTTCGTTATCGGCTTCACGCTTTTTATTCTCTTCTGTTATATAATTATTCAAAGATGTTTCCGCAGCTTCCTGCAATCCCAAATCTATGGTCAAATAAACCTGACAGCCGGGCTTGGGCTCTTTTGTATAGTTTTTGCTGATTACCGTTCCTCCGGGTGTCTTTGTAATAACAGCTTCACCATCCACGCCATGCAGATAAGACTCAAATGCCTTTTCCGCGCCGTCTTTTCCGACAAGGGCATTTAGTGGGTATCCTTCATTTCTGTAATCCTTATACTCTTTCTCGTTCATCATGCCAACGTACCCCAAAAGATGTGCCGCATAATCCGTGTTATATTCGCGTATATATGACGGCTCCACCTCAAAGCCGGGAACATTGTTTTCCATCAGTTTGGTAATCAGGTCAATGCTGACATCTTCCGCAAAAACATAGTCGGATGTAGCGATAATGTTGCGTATTTTTATTTCATACCGGACGCCTGCAATTATGCGCATTTGCTCAGAAGTATAGTTGTTGTCAATCTCAAACGCCTGTCTGAAAAAAGCCATAAGCTCAACAGCCGTTGTAGACTCCGGAAGCTTATTGAATTCAAGGTACGCCTTAAGGCGCGTCTTCTGAATATCTGTCATGTTGGGGATATATTCAAACGGAGCTTCCTTTGTGATAGGAAGCGTGTCCGTATATGTATTTCCCGAGTCCTTTACTGTTTGAACAAGTTCAAGAATAATTGAGTTCGGGTCAGGCTGTTTGAAAAGCTCTTTCGTATTGATTACGATATTGTTGCAAACACGGTTTGAAACAAGTACACGCCCGTAACGGTCAAGAATATTCCCTCTTGCCGCCACCGCCGTGCTTTTTGTGCTTATGCTGTTTTTAGACTGTTCATAATAGGCGGCACCCTCAACTATTTGGAGCCTGTACAGCGAAACCATATATACCGCCGTCATAGACAGAATTAAAACTATAATTGCCGCTAAACGCGAAGATTTAACAAGTCTGTCCATATCTGCTCCTTTCTTTGTGCAGACTACTTGCTTAAGTCAATGCCCGAAATTGCCCTGCAGGGATAATATACCGCATATGTAAACGGCAGGGATATCAGTGTTTGCAAACCGGCAACTTCCAGAGCCGACAGGATGTTTGCGTCTGAAATTGCGATGAATTTAAACATCTGGCAGACAGAAACAACTATCAGCGCCGCAAGGCTAACAAAAAAGTATGAAAAGAACCGTTTGTTTACAATAAACATAGCTGACGCGCCGGACAGGAATCCGATAACTGACAAAATAACTGTCATTAGGACAGTTGTTTCGTTAAAATACATATCGCAGAAAAGTCCTGTTATGAGTCCGAACGCTCCGCCCCAGATGCCGCCTTCAAAAAAACCGACGGCAACCACTGCGACAGGAGCAATAAAAACATGTACGCCCAGAACCGCAAAGTACGAAAGCACTATGTTCTGGACAAAGAGCACAAGCAGTGTCACGCCGAAATATATAATTGCTTTTCTGACCTTTTCAATGTTTATAATATCAAACAGCATTCCTTGCCTCCGACGTGCATTAACAGCAGCGTCATTCGATGACGTTAAAATCCTTTATCACAAAAACCTCGGAAAGAGCGCCGAGTTCGCAGGCTGGTGCGACAGTCGCATATTCTATCTGCCCGCCCGCTTCCGTTAGCACACTCGTTACGGTACCTATGGTAAGCCCTCTCGGAAACGCCCCTCCCTTTCCCGATGTAATCAAGACATCTCCTTCAAGGACTTTTGTTTCCTCCGTAAGATAAGTCAGCTTCGCTTCTCCTTTATTCATAAGCGAAAAATCACCGACGACCATTGCGGCGTTGCCCGCTTCCCCTACGAGTGCGCCCACACGCATATCCGCGTCAATTACAGAACGGACTGTAGCCCAGCCTGTGCCGACTTCTATAACCTGCCCGACCAGATTGTATCCGCTGTCTATAACACAGTTTCCAAGAGCGATACCGCTTTCCTTTCCCTTGCTGAGGGTATAGGTTTCACTCCAGTTGGATATTGGGCGGTCGACTATCTTTGCCGATTCAAACACGAAGTCGCTGTGTTTTTCACGCAGATTCAGAAGGGAGCGAAGCTGCCTGTTCTCATTTTCAGCTTCCTTTGCCTCGCGGAGTTTAAGCTCCGCCTGGGCAAGCTTTGCCTTTAGCTCTTCATTTTCCGCCTTGAGCGCGTCATAGCGGAACATATAACCGTAAACATTCTCAAGCCACGCAACAAGTCCCGTTGACCCTTCCTTTACAGGCAGCGTCAAAGAAACGGCAGCATTCTCCGCCGCACTTACGTTTCCCTCGGAATTGCCGGAAGCAAAACCTGAAATAAGTGCCGCGGCCGCCACAATGAGAAAGAATTTTATGCCGTTTTTTCTGAAGTAAGCATTAAATTTGTTCAAATTAATCTCACGCCCATTTTATTAAGCATTTTTGAGAGTCTGCAGAGAGGAAGCCCCATAACATTAAAAAAATCACCTTCAATGCCTTCCACAAACAGGGAGCCTATACCCTGGGCACCGTAAGCGCCCGCTTTATCCATCGGTTCTCCGGTCTTAATATAAGCCCGTATCTCACTTTCGGAAAGTTCACGGAAACGGACAGCGGTTCTTTCGTATTCCGTATAAATCTCATCTTTTCTCATGACGGTAACGCCTGTGAATACGTTGTGAGTCCTACCTGAAAGAAGCGACAGCATCCTAAAAGCGTCCTCCTCGCCGTCAGGTTTTCCGATAATCATACCGTCTACAGCGACGACCGTATCCGCTGCGATTATGATATCGTCCGTACTGCAAAGTTTTGAAACTTCTTTTGCTTTTGCAAAAGACAGCGCACAAACCGCTTCTTCTGGAGTCATTCCTTCATCAATTACTTCTTCTCCCAAGGCGGGAATAATTTTTAGGTTTTCCACTCTCAGCATTAACAGCAGTTCCCGCCTTCTCGGAGATGCGGACGCAAGAACAACACTCAATGTTTATTCCTCCAAATGAGGCGGATGTTTCATTCGACGCCCCTGTAATAAAGTCCTCTTGTAAAGCCGTTAGGCACATAGTCTGACTGTCCTGCATAGCTTTCGGCGATACGGACACATTCTTCCGCGCCCTCGTTGGTGAAAAGGAGGCGTACCCCCCATAAGCCGCAGTTTTTAAGTTCCTCCTGCTTGTCGCCCATAAACAGCTTGTGGGCGTTATAAATCACGTTCCGGCATCCGAATTCCTTCATTACCGGAAAAAGCTGGCCGGTACGGTCCGAAAGCGAAACAGGATTGTGGCAATTGCATTGACCTGCGCTGTTTTTTATAATGCACTGGTCACTGACCATAAGCGGCAGACGCCCGTACACTATAGCCTCCGTATTTATTGGTTTTCTCATATCTCTTATCTGGCTGAGCCGCAGTTCGAAAGAAGCGGTTGCGGACAAAAATCCTGCGGCATTTAATACTTGAAGCGTATCCGAATTGTAGACATTCAGCCCAAAATCGCCCCTGACATTAAGTCCCGCCAGCCTTGCGAAACGGACATGCCCCATATTCCCTACAAGCACCTCGTCAATTCCCATTGCGCAAGCCCTTTTGAGCTTTTCCATAATTTCGGGGGACTGATCATCCGTAATTACTCTCGGAAGCACCGCCACCGGAACCGCTCCGTTTTTTGCAAACGGCAGCACGGCCAGAGGATTGCCGACAAGTATCTCCAGAGGTACATAAATATAGTCGGGGCAAAATTCTGCAAGCTCCGTTGTAAGTTGCTCAGCTAAAGTAACTTGAAAAATAAGTTTCGGTTTACCAAGAATTTTTACGTCCGCCGGAGTTTTCGGCATTTTCCCGATTTTCCTGACAGGGGGAACTTTCCTCTCTTCCGAAAGCGCATCCAGAAGGGTACGACGCATTT
>JAAYWX010000302.1 GCA_012516225.1 Clostridiales bacterium | reverse complement strand
GAGTTAGGGACTGCAGGCGCAACCGTAAGCCGAGCCATTGAGGGTTATGGAAAAGGAAAGGCTGTTCATACAACGCGTATTCTTGATTTAAGCTCGAGTCTTCCCATTATTATAGAAGCAATAGATACAAAGGAAAATATTGAAAAGGTTATTCCAATAATATCGGAAATGGTAAATGAGGGAATGATCTTTGTGACTGATGTCAATGTAATTAAATACGGCAAAGAGTGAAGCAAAGCAGTATACAAAATAATTTGTGCTTCTAATAGCTGTTAAAAAAACGAATAATATTCTCAGCCACAAACTCCAGGGAAAGGCGCGACTTGGAGAATTTTATTTAAATAAGAAAACGCCGCTGGTCAAGAAATAAACTGACAGTAGCGCTTTCACAGAAGACGGTAAGAGCTTTTCTATCCCCGCCGGAGGTATGGTATTCGTACATCGAATGACCTGCCCCGGCGGGGAACAATATTAAGACCCAAATCAACCGGTTTCAGGAAACATCATTATTTAGCTATCTTTATCGCTTTGCAAACGGCAATAAAGCTTTATATATATCCTCATTAGATGCTCCAGATGCCGCAAGATTTTTTACACAGTCTGCAAAAGGCTTGTTTTGCTCTGAAATCTCTATTTCTTGCATTCTGCCTTTATTATAGTCTTCCAAATAGTTCAGCGTTGTCATAACTCCTTTTATATACTCTGTCATATGCCTTTCAGTGAGAACGGCCAGCGCCTGCTGATAAAAGTCAAGCTGCAAATTCCACGCTTCCGGATTTGATGCTTCCTGGGCAAGAGCTGCCCTGCTTGCGTCAAACATTTCTTCAATCATGCCTTTGGGAAGATAATAATACATGGCAACATCAGTACACGCCCTATACTCATCGGTGGCACGAAGCTGTCTTGCATATTTTGCGGCAACTGACTTTTCCTTATAGTTATCTGCGAGCAAAGCATTTTGAATATAAGTTGCTTTATAAAACTCATCGTCATATACATCCAGTAATTCCAGTTTCCTCATAGCAGAAATAACACTTGCCCGGTCAGATGGCTGAAATTTTCTCACCTTATCCGCCGCTATAAGGTTTCCAGCTATCATAGCGCCAAAACTAATAATAAGCACATACACCCCGGCGGTCACTGCCCCCATAGCCACTTTATTTGTTTGCTCTTTTGCCTTATCACCGTAAAATAATACAATTGAGGAAAAGAGCAGAAAAGCTACCGATTGGTACATCCCTGTAGACCAAACAACTTCTGTAACAGAATGAGCCGTCATCATTACAAGGCAGGCGACAAGCACAGCATACATAGTTCTTTCATTTTGCGCTCTCTTGCTTTTTTGCAGCAAAATTACTGCGGACAGAAGCATTAAGACGAAAACCACAAGTCCAACTATCCCCATTTCGTCCAAAACCTGAATAAAATGATTGTGGATATATACAGACTCATAGTAAAAACTCTGTACAGAAGTCAAACGTCCTTCGACCGAAGCAAGGCCGCTTCCTATAATGGGGCTTTGTTTAAATAGTTTTATACCGTCTCTGAAAAACACCAGCCTCTGTATAAAGTTCTGATTTGCAAACAGTCCTTGCAGGCGGTTAGATATAATTTCCGGCAGCATGGGATATCCAAGCTTAAGTACGGTTCCGTCCGATAGGGATACTTTTTTAATGTGAGTATCGTCTTGTGCGGTTATTGCAAACCATACAACCCTCGAACCTTCAGGAACCTTAAATTTTGCTGTGTTCAGTTTGCCGCTGTACAAAACGGTATTTGTATGCATCATAAGCTGGGCTTCATTCTGGCTATAAATTACAATTTCTGCCGGATTGTCAATTTGAGCTGAGATATCATATTCTCCGGGAGCAAGATATTCCGCCCTTGAAAGTCTTTCGCCCGAACTCAAAGTCACAGCGGATGTTATATTTAAAGCCAGTGCGGCGTAAACCGCTACAACAGCTATTAAAATTCCACAAGCAATACCAATCGCCTTGTCCTTACCCTCAAGTTTTTTTATCAGGTTTTGCCCGGCAAAGCGATCCAGCACCCAGATAAACGGTCCGCAGAGCAGGCAGCACATAAGCGGTATAGCACTTATTGTCCCAGATGTTCCGAGAAAAGGTATAGCAGCAAATGAAAATGCAATCGTTGACACAAAAGTTTCAGCCATCAGAAAAAGCAAGGAGAATCGATTCTTCTTGTCCGATGCAATAATAAAAGCAATACAGGCAAGAAAAAGCGCTGCTGTGGCACCCATGCTGAAAGACAGCAAAAATCCCAGTGAATTTGCTCCAAGGATAACAAACGCAGCAAAGCGTTTTTTAGCCGAATTCGGTTTCCCGGCGAGATAAATGCTTATCAATATGCCGAACGCCATTATACCGGCAGAAATATTGGCATTGCAAAAAATGCCGGTAATTCTTATTCCTTGCTCGTAGCCCATCTTCTCTATGTCACACTCATAGAGAAGCAGTTTCATTAATGCTGCGTAAGCTTTAGTAAAATTTTTGAAGCTTGACGCATCTATACAAAGGAAAGAGATAACGGCGCATATAACCGCAATGGTTTTAAGTATTGTTTTTTCATCTCCATTTTTAGCTCTCATCAGCACCATTGAAAAAATCGCAAGCGCGGATAATATTTTTGCGGACTCTTTTGCCGCCGGGCCTCCGAAATCCGAGTAAAGCCCTGCCGCAAGACATAATGCCGAATATAAAATTACCATTACTGTCAAATATGTAGTACGACGGCGCATGTTTGCTACAGGAACTTTCCCAAGCGAAAATAAAATAAACAAAAGCGCAATCACAACCGCCGTAAATCTGCTTTGCGCCATAATTGGCAGAATGGCTATGAGCGGAAATACATATTTCCACGCAGCATCGATAAATTCCTTATGGTTTTCAATTTCAATCTTTTCCGGAGATTCTAAAATCATTGTTTTTCGCATATCGTCTGAATTGTTTTGTCTGCTAATTTTCGGCATAAGTATCCCCAATCATTCAAAACCTGCATTTTTTGTTATTCTACCACCTTTTGCATGTCATCGTCAAACAATATATACTAAAATCTTATAACCATACAAAACGCCCCCCACATATGTGGAGGGCGTTCCGTTATCTAAACGCTTGAACGTTTCGATATTATTCAGCCGCTCAATTATTTTACAACGAACAGCTGTGCGACTCTTGTGTCGGTGCTGCTTACATTGACACCGTAGATCTTGTATGTGCCGCCGATAAGCGCCGCAACATCAGCCGCGGTAACTTCATTTACAGTGTACTTGGTGCTGTCAACGATGAAGTACTTGCAGTCGCTGGATACGACAAACGCAGAGACAAGGTTCGTCGCGGATACAGAGTCATAGCAAGTAACAGTCGATCCGTTGAAGATAAATCTCTTGACAGTGTCCGTGCCGTTGAATTCGGAGAGTCTTGCATCATCAGCGTGAGCTGTCTTGACGCCGGAAATAAGCGTTGTTCTCTCATACTGATTTACAGAGTACAGTCCGAGAGGCGCAAGTGTGCAAGAGAGGGTGGAGTTTGCGGTGGTGATCTTGCCGTTTACAACAGCAACGTAGGTGTAGTAGTTGCCGGCAGTATCATAAACCGTAGTAGCAGGTGTTACCGCAAATACATAGTCCTTAGCAGATACTGTGCTGTCAGGAGTTCCGCCCTTTGCTACGACAAATGTTGCATAGCCTCTGGCATCCTTCACATAAGCAACTACGCTGCCGTTGGCTGTTGTATATGAGGGAACGTTTGAAATGCCTGTGTACTTGGTAACCGATCCTGTAGCGCTTATGTACATGAATACGGTTGCTTCGTTGGCAAGAACACTAACAGTGCTTCCGCTGTTATCTTTAAGGAAGATCGGGGTATTCCTTGCAATAGCAGTTTGTGCTGTGGTATAAGAAATTGCGCCCTGATCAGCGAAAGAGCTAAGGTTGTATGTGCCGTTGTCGTTCTTTGTAAAGGTGTAGAACTTATTTGCATCGGGAGCGGCGGTAACAATGTTGCTGTTCAGTTTTGCAACCGTGATAACAGAGATGCTGCCGTCACCGGTGAGAACCTGTGCCTTGCATGTGCCGAATTCTACTGCTGATGTGGCAAGTACAAATACAGTGTTGTCAAGAGATACAGTTGCATTTGTAAGGTCAGCCGCTACAACATAGCCTGCTGCGTCGGTGTAGAAGGTTGCAGCTCTATTGGCAAGACCGGAGAGGGTAGATGCAGCAGCTGCACCATTGATCTGAGACATATAGTAGCTCTTGCCATCAACAACTATGGAGTTTGCATAAGTGTTGATTCCCTTAAGTGTGCCTGTGAAAGTACCGCACTTGGTAATGAATGTAATGCCGTTTTCATCGGTGTAGTACATTACATAGTCGCCCTTTGCAAGGCCTTCATAGCCGATAACTTTCTTGGCATCTGTAGCTGTACCAACAACACCGGGAATAGTTACAGTTGTAATAGAACCGGTCTTTGCGACAACAGGAGCCATTGAAAGCTGAACAGCAGTGGGCTTTGTAATTGTAACAACATCATACTTGCTGTCTGTACCAGTGTCAAGGAACTTGATAACAACGCCCTTCTGATTGTCGTATGTTGTAATCGCCTTGATCTCGTCGATAGAATAGTCTGCATTGGTCTTTCCGGTTGCAGGTGTCGCGCTTGTCTGGCGAACGCCGTTGACATATACGTTTACATATGTGCCCATTGCATAACCGATGTACTCGGACTTGGACGCATCAACCAGCTTTGCAAGTGCCGTACCATCGGAAGAAGTTGCGAGAACGGTGGCATTATCAATATAGCCGGTGATTGCCTTTCCGTCGAGAGTCCAGTAATAGCTCAAAGTGCCGTTAACAGTGATGGACTGAGAAACGAGAGTCGGATAAACCTGCTCTGCAATTGTGTAAGTCAGTTTGTCATCGCCTATTGCGCCGGGCTCTTCAATTGCGGTGTAGGTTTCTGTGAGCTTGCTATAGCTGACCTGGGGAGTCTTGGTGATGCCATTGAAGATGTAGAGAGCAGCCTCTTCACGAGTTGCGGGCTTGCTGTAATCTGTTGTCTTCGCACCGCTGAATATCTTGCACTTGCCGCCCATAACAGCGACATTAAGTGTCCAGCTGGGGCCCTTGAACTCGTCCTTAGCACCGTAACCAGCAGCGCAAAGCAGCATCTTTCCAAGCTGATAGCCTGTTACGTTGGCGGTGGGAGCAAATGTGCCGTCGCCCATGCCGTTAATAATTCCTCTGCTTACGCAGAAAGCGATGTAGGGAGCAGACCAGCGGGTTGCGTCTACATCTTTGAATCCGGTAGCTGTAACGCTGAGTTTGCTTGCTACGTTGGGTCCGAGGATGGCATAAGCGACCATCTTAGCGGCTTCTTCACGGGTAATGGTTCCTGCCGGCTTAAATGTGCCGTCGGCATAACCGTTGATTGCGCCGATGCCTGTCATGACACCGACAGCCTCAGTGTACTGTACGCTGGCGTTGTCGCTGAAGGTCGCTGCGGAAGCAACGCCGAACAGTCCGAATACCATAGCCAGAACCAGTACGAGGCTGAGAGTTCTGTTCAGAGATTTCATACTATGAAACTCCTCCTTTAAGTAGTACCCCTTTTAGGGGCCCGATTTTATATGTACAAACGCTTGATGATTCGGATATCCATTAAGGCTAACCATCAAACGGAAGTACCGAAATTTTGGTCTATCCTGCCAATTACGTCGTAATGTTAACATATAGAAAACATGAAATCAAGTAAAGTTTTCTAATGTAATCCAACTGTAACATTACTTGCTGCAGCCATAGAATATGCCTTGTACCTTTTCGTAGTTTTTATAATTCTTTATGATTTTACATATTGTATTCCGCACACTAAAAACAAACTTATGCGGAATAGGACTGATTTGTTCGGGCATAGTATTTGTTGATAAGCCCGATTTTTTTAAAATTTTTAAAAAATTTTTCAGCGGAAGCGGATACAGAATTTACAATATGCATAATTGAATAACTACTATGAGTCCGGAAAAGATATTATCTGGCAAACAATATGCCCAGTAGAGATAAACAAAATCTGAGAAGGAGTTGAGTTTATGTCCAGCAACAGTAGCAACAGGCTCTTAAACCCCAATGCCCGTGAAGCAATGGATCGTTTTAAGATGGAGTCTGCAAACGAAGTAGGCGTTACCTTGAAGAACGGCTATAACGGCGACCTTACCTCTCGCCAGGCGGGAAGCATCGGCGGACAGATGGTAAAGAAAATGATACAGGCTTACGAAAACGGCATGAAATAACCCGAAAATAGAAGAGGGGGAGAGTTTCTCTCCCTCTTTTTATTATTTCAGCCTAAATATTGGTACATAATATGTAAATAATGTCTGAATAATGTCGATATAAATATTTTTTTGTTGATTAAATTATCACTCTCGTGATATATTTTGGTTGGGTTGTAGACATATTTGTTAAGGAAATATCAAGGAGTGTTTGCCTATGAGGTCATTGTTCAACAAAATGAATGTCGCCAAAAAATTTATTTTGACATTCGCAATTATTTTTGTTGCCACAACCGGAAGTATGGTTGTTCTGTTTCTTCTTCTAAACGCCGCCGACAGGCAAATTGACATTTTTTTGTCCAAATCATATGTTTCGGTAAGCGCTCAGCTCAGACTGAGGGACGAATTCAACTCCGTAAACCAGTCGCTGCTGGATATGGT
>JAAYWX010000301.1 GCA_012516225.1 Clostridiales bacterium | reverse complement strand
TTTTCCTTTCCGTTCTATCCGACTCTTACCCCGCAAAAGCGCTCCTCCGTTTTTTCAACGATTGCCTTGCCCGCGGAATATTCAGTCATGCGCTCAAGAAAAGTCTCTTCTATATCCTTGCGTACAGGTGCTTGAAGAGAAACATTTTCCCCGAAATCGGACGACAAAACAGATGCCTCAAACTCATCAAGCAGGCGTACCGCACGGTCATAGAAACTATAAGATATGGAAATGCGCAACAGACTCCAAAGCGCCATAAGTGAGACTCCTGCGGCGTCAAGCGCCTCCTTAGCCGCTTTTGAATAAGCGTGTACCAACCCTCCGGTCCCAAGCAAAGTTCCGCCGAAGTATCTTGTAACCACACAGCAGACATTTGTTATCCCCTCGGTCGCAAAGACATTCAGAACAGGCATTCCGGATGTCCCGCTCGGCTCGCCGTCATCGGAATACCTTGTTATATTGTTTTCCCTTATAATGTACGCATATACATTATGCGTGGCATCGCGGTGTCTTTCCCTCATTTCCCGGATTTTTTCCAAAGCCTCGGCTTCCGTATCCGTACGCCAGACTCTGCCGATAAACCGCGAGCGCTTCTCAACAAATTCTGCCTCGCCGTATCTGGCCGGCGTAAGATATGTCGTCATTTTTTCACCCTCTCCGGAAATACTCTGAAAAAACTAAAGGCCATAATAGCTTTCATCCGAAAAAACATTTGCGGAAGTTCCCGCTCCCTATATTGTATAGGCGCGTACCTTTCCCCAAAGTTCGGGGCGTATCACGGCACTCACGCGAATTCCGTCCTCCGCATATTCGCTTGAAATGACGGCACCTTCACGGTGCAAAAGTTCAAGTATCCCTGCGTCCGAGTACGGTAGCAAAAGCTCCACTCTTTTTTTGCCTTTTTCAAGTATATTAGAAATAATGGAAAGCAACTCGGCTATTCCTTCTCCTGTTTTAGCCGAAACACACACAATATTTTCTCCATGCGGGAGCTCTCCAGCAAACTTGTCACACTTATTAAATACTCGTATACAGGGAGTATTTGCCGCGCCAAGCTCGTTTATAAGCCCATCTGCAATTGCGGCCTGCTCCTCCCAATCAGAATTTGAAATATCTATTACATGCAGCAACACATCCGCATATGCAAGCTCTTCAAGCGTCGCCTTAAAAGCCTCTATCAAATGGTGGGGCAGCTTTCTTATAAATCCCACGGTATCTGAAAGAAGCGCTTCCTGTGTTTCGCTTACGGCAATCCGTCTTGTTGTAGTGTCGAGCGTATCGAAAAGGCGGTCGTTTGCCGGTATACCGGCTCCTGTCAGCGTATTCATAAGCGTGGATTTTCCCGCATTTGTATACCCTACCAAGGCAACAACAGGCATGGAGTTCTTTTCCCTCAAGCGCCTCTGAGTTCCCCGTACCCTGCGTACTTCTTCAAGTTCCTCGCGCAGTTTTTGAATCTTTCGCTTTATATGCCTTCTGTCAGTTTCAAGCTGCGTTTCTCCGGGTCCGCGAGTGCCGATCGGTGAAGGTCCTCCCGATGCTGTCTGCCTTGCAAGGTGCTGCCACATTCCCGTCAGCCTCGGCAGGAGGTATTCATACTGTGCAAGCTCAACCTGAAGCTGCCCCTCCCTTGTCTGTGCACGCTGGGCAAATATGTCAAGAATAAGTCCGCTCCTGTCAAGTACCCTCACTCCGAGTTCTTCGGAAAGAGCCCTCATTTGGGACGGCGAAAGCTCATTGTCAAAAACTGCAAATCCACATCCGTAATTGTCAACTATCTCCTTCATTTCCTTAACTTTGCCTTCACCAATAAAGCACCTTGCTTCCGGAGTCTGCCTGTTCTGAAGGACATAGGCAACCGCCTCGCCTCCCGCCGTTTCCACCAGCGCCGCAAGTTCTTTCATGCTTGTTTCCGTTGACCTTTCATTTTCAGGCATGGTATCTGCGGACAGGCCTGCCAAAACAGCCTTTTCCCGTTTGTTTTCCATATAAGCCTCCGCACCGAATCTTTCTTTAACCGGCTTTTTGCGTTTATAGACTACACCGTAAAGGTTCCACTGTTCGGTTTTCCTTTATGACGGCCATCAGTCCTTATTTTATCCCCGCTAAGTGAGGATACTCAATTTGTTTTGTCATCTTCAACATATATTACGCATTTTTCTGACAGGCTTTCCTTTGCTTTATGCAACGCTTTTTCAGCCTTTAAAAACGCCTCTTCGTATTCCTTGACCCCGACATATATGCCGATACTGCAGTTAACGGGGGTAAAGTCCGGAAGGGCGATGTCGCTAACAGAGTCCTGCACTTTATTTG
>JAAYWX010000300.1 GCA_012516225.1 Clostridiales bacterium | reverse complement strand
TCCTCGTAGTTGTTGCCCAATCAAAAGCAGGTCTGCACTTTCCCATGATACTACACATGAAAATTAAAATGCAAGTATATTGGAAACAAAAATCATTTTCCGGCGTAAGCGCGGAAGGCGAAACCTGCCTTATCCTGAATTTAATCTTCGTTTTTAAGAATTTCTATCTCATCATTCGTCAGATATCTCCATTTGCCGACAGGAAGAGAGCCGAGCTTGATTCCGCCTTCGGCGCAGCGCTTCAGTCTGAGTACGTCAAGTCCAGCCTGGGCACACATCTTTCTGATCTGTCTGTTTCTGCCCTCTGAAATCGTAATTGAAAGAAGCGCTATGTCTTTTGTATGACTGAGTATTTTAACTTCCGCAGGGGTTATTCTGTATCCGTCAATTAAAAGGGGCTGCCTAAGAATTTCGGCTGCCTTTGCTATATCCTTTCCCTTAACTTTTGTTTCATAGGTCTTTTTTACGCCTTTTGAAGGATGTGTCAGTTTATAGGCAAGTTCTCCGTCATCGGTCATTATAAGAAGCCCTTCAGAATCGTAGTCCAGCCTTCCCACTGGAAACACCCTTGCTCCGGCATCAGAGGTAAGATCCGCAACTGTGCGCCTTCCCCTATCATCTTTCATCGCCGTTATATAACCGCGAGGCTTATTCAGCATTATGTAAGTCCTCTGCCCGCTTTTCGGGAGAGGTTTACCGTCAATTGTTATTATATCGGTTTTATCGTCCGCCAAATCACCGATTTGGGCAGGCTGACCGTTTACCGTCACCCTGCCCTCTTCGATAAGCTTTTCTGCCGAACGGCGGGAACAATAACCGGATGAAGCTATGATTTTATGAATACGCTGTTCCATTTTTGCCTCCCGCTTAATAAAAAGTTAAACAGTCAGTCCATGCCTTGAAACACAAAACCGTATTTGTTTACAATAAACCATGTACGCTTAAATCGTTCCCAGGCGGAAAGTTTTGCGTTGTCCGCAACCTTTACGCTTTCAGTATATACAAGAGGAAATTCTCCAACTTCATTGTCGTCCGCCGTTACAAAAATCCGTCCCGCACAGTCGCCTTTGCCGAAACCGGCATAGACAAATTCGGGAAGCTCAAGCTTCATATCAAGTTTGACACCCTTTTTTACAAGTACACGCGTATCCTCCGGGGCAATTACTCCCACGCTGTCTTTTTCCCCGGAGATGACAGGTACCTGACAGATTACGCCCATAGGGAGTATATTTTTGTATTCATAGTTTTCAAATCCCCAGTCGTAAAGTGCCTTATGGTCGTTCCAGTCGTTCGGATCGGAAAGGGTAACGCAGACAAGGCGCAGACCGTTCCTTTCCGCACATGAAACCAAACTTCTTCCCGCTGCCATCGTATACCCTGTTTTGACGCCGAGAGTTCCCTCATAGTTCCAGAGCAGTTTATTGTGATTCATATATGTCTGGTCTCCGACTGTGTATGTCTTTGTGGAAACTATCTTGGCAAACAGATCGTTTTTCATCGCTTCACAGGTGATTATCGCGAGATCCTCGGCACTTGAATAATGTCCGTCCGCGTCAAGACCGTGAGGGTTGCGGAAAGAAGAATTGCACGGTCCCAATTCCGCGGCCTTTTTATTCATCATCTCGGCAAAGCCTTCAATGCTTCCTCCGCAGTGGCAGGCAAGTGCGGTTGCTGCATCATTACCGGAAGCGAGCAGCATACCATAAAGCAGGTCACGCACGGTATAGGTTTCGCCGGGTTTTAGATACATTGAGGAACCTTCTATTTTTGTATACTCCGGAAGTATTTTTACCTGCTCATCGGGAGAGCAGTTCTCAAGCACCACGAGAGCAGTCATTATTTTTGTAGTACTTGCTATAAGCATTCGCGAATCCGCATTTTTGCTGAAGAGGACTTTGCCGGTATCTGCATGAACGAGGATAGCTGCACCGGCGC
>JAAYWX010000481.1 GCA_012516225.1 Clostridiales bacterium | reverse complement strand
TTGTAATATAGCACTCACCCTCAAGCGCCTTCTGTTTTTCAAGCATCGAGTTATAGCCGCCAATCGTATCGGTTTCCAATCCGCTCATCGAGCCGCTCTTATCCAGAATAAATACCAGTTCAGTTAAGCAGATCTATCCCTGTACCAGTTTCAACAGATCATCGTAACTTCTTACCACGTCATACTTCACATTCTCACCGCTGATGGCCCGAAAATGCTCACGAGCGCAGTGGGTTTTCGCTTCCTCAATTTTGCGTAATTCCACCGAAGACATATCACCCTTTGTTTCCGCAACAAAATATATGTGTTTAACCTTTCCCTCGTAGAATGCTATCGCCCAGTCGGGGTTGTACTTACCGACGGGAGTACTGATATAAAAGCCTTTCGGCAGTTTGACATAAACTTCGACTTCCTTACTGTGCGCCTCCAGCTCTGTAGCAAAGTCGCGCTCGTTTGCTGAATCATAGATAACATAGTCATATAAATGCCGTTTTGCTTCAATAGCGTTTACACCCAAGGCTCCTTTTTTAAGGTCAGGCTCAGTGAAAATATTCGTACTGAACACGGAAGTCAGTTTGTCGTATGTGATATGCTCTATAATCGCCGTAGCTTTCTGCTCGTTGATAATGTTTGCCGCATGTATGATAAATTCCTCGGGATTGTCACCGAACTGTTTAAAGACAGCTTTTTCAATGCCGCGCAGTATATTAACAACGGCTTTTCGAGTCAGCCCGGTTTCGGCAACGATTTTGCCCACCAGATCATAACGAACTGAACTACTCGCTTTTACCGTTGTAAAATGAGAGGCGTCTTCCCGAACCACGTCAGTGCGAATAAAAGCCTCGCCCACTTGCAATTGAGTTTTGGACTCGATGGTCTGCACTTGTTCGCCTTTTTCCACCTTGAAATAAATCTTGGATACATGCAGTCTGGAATTTAGCTCTGTAATAGCCTTCTCAATCAGCTCGTCCTCGTCGAAGCTGACAGTGTAGTAGCTTCTGCTGTTGATACGTGACCAGAGTTCCTGGAAAGCACGGCTGCTCATCTTATCTTTGTCAAGCGTAACATTGACCGTGTTTTTGCGGGCATTCTCCGGCTTGTTGGCGTTCGGGTCATAGACGGAATCCAGCACGGCGATAATATCGGCGGTTCTGCCTTCCGCTTCCTCCGGTACTTTCAGAGTGCCGTTCTTCTTTTCCTCATAATATTTCTCGGTAAGTTCGCCGCGTTTCACATAGCCGTTTTCAATAAGGCTCTCATAGATCGTAAGTGCGGTATCCTCGCCGAATTTCTCGTTAAACAACTTGGCTTCAACTTTACGAGGCCTGTCAGCGACCGCCTCGGCAATCTCGCTTTGCAGGCCTTTGGCGAAACTGTCATAGCTTTCATTGGCGATAACGGTTAATACATTGACGTTGTGTATCTCGTCATGAGAGAGGACATTCTCGTCCATACGCTCGCCGTTCTGATTAACGGCAAGGCGCAGACCGCGACCGACTTCCTGACGCTTGCGTACATCGCTACCGCTTTGCTTCAGGGTGCATATTTGAAACACATTCGGATTATCCCAGCCCTCGCGCAGGGCGGAGTGGCTGAATATGAACCGCACAGGCTCGTGGCGGTCAAGCAGACGCTCCTTATCCTTCATAATAAGGTCGTAAGCATCGGCATCGTCGGATGTGCGCTCCTTCTTGTCGTCGAGTTTGCTGTCAACCATACGACCGCTTTTCTTGTCTATGGAAAAGTATCCAGCATGTGTCCGTTCGGCGGGTATGCTGTCGAGGTATCTCAAATACTCCTCCGAACCCTCAAGCTCGAGCTGCATACCTTCGATGATTGACTTGTACTCTTCCTCAAAAATCTGCGCGTACTCGCCACCCATGGCGTTGCCGTGCGCATCATACTGCTTGTACTTAGCCACCTCGTCTATAAAGAACAGGGACAGGACCTTGATGCCTTTGGCGAAAAGCTGACGCTCCCGCTCGATGTGGGAGAGTATGGTTTCCCTTATTTGAATGCGGCGCAGCTGCTCCTCACTGACCGAGCCGATAACGTCGCCCGCGAAAAGCTTCTTACCGTTCGTAAACTCTACAGACGAATCCCGTCCGTCAATCCGGAGAACCGTATAGCCATCCTTATACTCGGCAAGTTCACCGGAGTTATCGTATAAGCTGTAACCCTCGCCGACCACGCGGGAGACTTTGCGGATTCCCGTTTTGCCCTTTATGTCGAACTCAATGGTCGCCGTAGGGTTGCCCTTGGAGAGGTTGATGCTCTGTATATAGACATAACCTTCCGTGGCGGTGCTTCCCGAAACCGATATGCCCTTGACGGCAATCTTCTTAACAAGCTTTTTGTTATAGGCTTCAAGCGCATCAAGGCGGTAAATCATATTATATATGCTGTCCGCGCGGTGAGTCGCTGAGTATCGGAGCGTAAACAGCGGATTAAACTCCTTCAGCCGCTCTTTGGTAGCCGCACCCTCAACCGATTGCGGCTCATCGATAATAAGTATCGGATTCGTCTTCGCCAGGATATCAATAGGGCGACGTGAACGGAACTCATCCAGCTTCATATAAATACGTCTTGCGTCCTTGCCTCTGGCGTTGAATGCCTGGCTGTTGATAATCATCGCATTGATCGCGCTGTCGGAGGCAAAACGGTCAATCTCGGTAAGCTGTGAGGAATTATAGATGAAGTAACGGATTTTCTTTCCGTATTCCTCGGCAAAATGCTCCTCCGTCATTTGGAACGACTTATACACGCCCTCGCGGATGGCGACGCTCGGCACAACAATGATGAATTTGCTCCATCCGTATCTCTTGTTCAGTTCATACATCGTTTTGATGTAGGTGTAGGTCTTGCCTACGCCGGTTTCCATTTCAATTGTGAGGTTATACCGCCCTTCCAGTTTCTCGGAGGGCTTTATTTGTCCCGCACGCTGAATGGCTCTTATATGCTCCAGAACCTTGTCGTCACTGATAGCCACAGGCGCATTATTAAAGCCCGTCCAGCGGGTGGCTTCGTCGAGGTTCATCTGACCCAAGCCGGGGTCGATCATATAAGTCGGCGCGTGGAACGGCTGGCCTGCAAACACATCACATACGGCATTCGCCGCATCAGACTGGAACTTTTGGTGCCGGAATTTCAGCTTCATCGTCGCACCTCCTTATATCACTTTTACGCTTGTATTCGGCGCAAGAAGCTTGAAAATCTCAAACACGTTTATTTTCTCCGGAGAACTCGTAAAGATGCTGTCACGGAACACGGCACGGAGGGGCTGGCGGCTTGCAATTTCACGGATTGCCTTTTCGCTGATACGCTCTTCAAAGCAGGCGATCAGGTCACCGCCGTTGTAAGTATGGACGGTGAAACCGTCAATCTTCTCGTGGGTATGCGGCATGGACAGCGGCAGGCCCCAGTCGAGCAGGCAGCCGAACAGGAGGTCCATATCGTTGCGGTCGGGCTTGATATTGCTCTCCATCATTGAAAGCATATCCTGCGTGTAGTCGGCCGCCGCATAGTAGACGTCGTTCATATTCGTGTCGTCGAGTTTGAGGACACGGAAGCCGATGTCCAGATTTTCGATGCCGGGCTTGTCCTTGTTTTCCGCTTTGATTTTATCCCCGGCGCGGCGGATGCGTTCCTTGCCGATTTCGCAAATGTTTTTGTAGCCAGCCTTGGCGGCTTCCGTACCCTCGGCGCAGATTTCCGGCAGCTGCACCATGATGAACTTGCGCTTGCCGCCATCCTCGGCGTTGAGCTGCATCACAGCATGGGCAGTGGTGGCAGAGCCGGAGAAGAAGTCAAGTATTATGTCTCCATCATTGCTTCCCATCTGAACCATGCGTATCAGCATCTCGACAGGCTTCGGATAGTCAAAGACTTTACCTTGAAACATATCTTTCACTAGGAGCGTTCCTTTTTCTGTGTTGGTGTCTTTATCCCACCATACAGAACGAGCCATCTTGCGAGATTCACGATATTTTTCAACTATCTGATAGCTACCATTACGCATCGGCTTTGCTTTGATGTTCACATTAAGATTAGCCATAGACTTGGGCTTACCCCAGCGCCAAACGGTATTTACACCCTGTGATTCCAGAGGATACAATTCAAACCAGCCTTCGTGCGGTTCTAGGTCAATCTCGCACAATCCATTTTCATCAACGCTTGATGTATTGACGTAGAACGGATACCATAAATTGCGGCGGTTTTCTTTATTGAATTTGATGTTCCTATTGCGGAGTTCGCGTAATTCAAAGCCACCCAAAGAGTCCGTAAACGGAAAAGTACTATCCTCATCGGCAATGAGATTCATTTCAAGAGCGTCAGACTTTCGATAAGCAATTATATAGTCATGCATTCTAGCTATACCGCCATAGTCACGACCACGAGGATTAGCTACAACCGTTATCTGACCAATAAAGTTGCTTATGCCAAAAACCTCATCACAGATTTTCTTAAGGTTCTCTTGTTCGTTATCATCTATACTAATGAAAATTACACCATCAGCACGGAGTAGATTCCGCGCTAAAACAAGCCGCGGATACATCATGCTGCACCAGTCGGAATGAAAGCGCCCGTTGCTTTCAGTATTTCTAAACAGGCGGTCGCCGTCCTCGTCGTATACGCCCGCTTCTTCCTCGTAGTCTTCGCGGCTTTTTGCAAAATCGTCGCGGTAAATAAAATCATTGCCCGTGTTATACGGCGGGTCGATATAGATCATCTTCACCTTGCCAAGATAGCTCTCCTGCAAGAGTTTCAATACATCAAGGTTGTCGCCTTCTATGTAGAGGTTTTCGGTCGTGTCCCAATCGCGACTCTCTTCCGGGCAGGGGCGGAGAGTCTTGCGGATAGGGCGTCCCGCCTCGGCAATGGCGGCGCGCTTGCCAACCCAGGTAAATTCATAGGCTTCGTCCTTGAATATTTCCTCGCCCACATAGGAGCGCAAAAGATCAACATTCACTTTGCCCTCCGTCACCACGCCGGGAAACAGCTCTGCAAGCTTTTTCAGATTTTCGGCGGTAAGGTTCGGGGTTTCAAATTTCATTTTATCCATTATCGTAATTCCTCCAGTTCTTTTCTTAGCCGTTTTAATTCGCTGTTTAATTCAACCTGCTTATTAAACTGCTTTTCCCGCAGGATTTTCTTTTCCAAAGCGGCGATATCACGCTCAAGTTTCTGCCGCTGCTTATCTCTTTCTACCGCTTTGGCGATGTCACCATCGGTATCAAGCCGACCGCCCGCAATCTGCCGTGCCAAATTCTCATACACGGCATCTAAATTCAGCCCTTCAAACCGCAGCGTAAATCCTTCAAGCGTAAACCAGTCAGTATTATAGAGTGTGCCGGAGACTTCCATCCACGCCTGGGCCTCACTACCGAATGTCAGCACAAACAGAATCTTGTATGGTATCGCCTTGGCTATGGCAGACAGAATGCATTTATCCAAAGCCCTTTGCCGGAGGGCGATCTCAAAAACTTGAATTTCCTTAACTGCCTCCCCGGCGGCTACGCTCATGGTGCTGTCGGCAAGTTTGTTTCGCCAGACGACCGACTCAATCTGGTCTTTTATCATATCCTTTACCGAGGTGGTCAGCGTGGCATTGGCGTAAAGCTTCTCTTTTGCCACGCGGCGGTTGACCTCGGTGGAGCGGGGCAATCCCAGCATACGTTCACCTCACTTCGTCGTCGCAAACTCCATATCGCTCGCTTCTGCACGAGCGCGGAAGCTCGTTCATTCCGTTGCTCCTCCTCTCCCCAAAAAGTCTTGTGACTTTTCGGGGTTCCCGCCTGGTCTTACGACCAAAAAGCAGATTAACTCGAAGTCTTCTAGTCCGTCAATGCGGGTATCAAGAGCGGTCGTACCGCCCGGACTGAACAGGCTGTCAATGTCGCTTTCCGCTTTTACTTCCACAATGGAATTGATCGCATCCGTCAACAGCGAGGATACTTTTCGCATATCCCGCCCGTCCTTCGTTTCGGCGTTGAACTCACGGCAAACGTCCATAACAGGAGAGTTCCTGCCTTTGCACAACGAGCGGGTCTTATCCAGCAATTCCTTGGGCGAAAGGTGGTCGCAAACGACTTCGCCGTCTGCTCCTATGTATACCATATAAAACGGGTGGAGGCGGTTTTGCTTATCGATGTTTACGCTGTTGTTGCGGTTCTTGAGAACAAACACAACACCCGGGGGACAGTCCTCAGAAGCCGGAACTACGGCGTGAAGCCCGAACGGAACTGTGTCCAAATCCCCGTTGTGTTTTACATATTCCAGCAGGTCGAGCCGAAACTCATTCAGCCCCAAATCCATAATAGAAATGCCTGACTGCATATCTTCAATATCCACGACCTCTTCCTGAAGCCGTTTGAGTTGTGCCTTGCGGTATTCAAGGTCGCCCTTTTCCTCTGCATTTATCAGGTCGTCGTCGCCCGTGGCGGTCATTATCGAAATGCGCATCCTCGTTTCGACACGCCCTTTAAGGGAAAGATACTCATCCAAATCCACATCCGGCCAGAAATTCACAAGCTGAATGACAGCGTTCCTGCTACCGATACGGTCAATTCGTCCAAACCGCTGAATGATACGGACGGGGTTCCAATGAATGTCGTAGTTGACGCAATAGTCGCAGTCCTGAAGGTTCTGACCTTCCGAAATACAATCCGTGGCTATCAGTACGGAAATGTCGTTTCGGTTGTTCGGCATCAGCAAGTCTTTGCCTTTGGAAATCGGTGAGAAGAGGGTCAGCACTTCGTTCATCGAGGCACGCTGCCCTTTAATCGTCGTCTTGCCCTCCACATTGCCTGTGACTATAGCGGAATCAAGTCCGAAGCGGGACTTCACAAATGCGCTCACATGGGTGTAGAGGTATTCAGCCGTGTCGGAAAACGCCGTAAAAATGAGGATTTTACGGTTGCCTGGATTGATTGGTCGTGTCAGCTTCTCCTCAATCAGGCCTAAAAGGGTCTGGAGTTTGGTGTCGTGTTCCGGCGTAATGTCGTCAATTAA
>JAAYWX010000299.1 GCA_012516225.1 Clostridiales bacterium | reverse complement strand
TGATTAACCAAAAAACGTATTCCCCCGTATTATGAGTAAAAGGGGGGACTGAAATGGAAGTTCTTGAAGTATTGACCGCTTTTTTACTTTCACTTTGTTTTATTACCCTGCTTTGGACACTTAAAGGCTTGTTGCTCAGACCTGTCAAAGCCGGAAAGAGTCCTTCAATGACGGTGATTATAGCCGCTGGAAAGGATTCCAGAAATCTTGAGAGAGAAGTCCGCGGGCTGCGGTGGCTGCGGGAAGACGGAAGACTGTACGCGGACATTCTGATTGTCGACACCGGCATGGATAGTGAAACGGCTCGTATAGCCGAATCCCTGTCCAAAAGCACCCCATGGGTTACAATATGCAGACCCGATGAGATTGAGAATATTATCATACGGAGCGGCGGTTATGGATGAGAAAGATAACTACATAGAGATTTCCGGTACGGTAAAATCACTTATTTACCAGAACGAGGAGAACGGATACACCGTAATCAGGTTTGAAACGGAAAATGGCGAGGATATTTCCGTTGTGGGATGCCTCCCTTACGCCTGCCCCGGCGAACATATTACAGTTACCGGACAGTATGAGCGGCATTCTGTTCATGGAAAACAGTTTAAGGCCGAATGGGCGGAACGCACTTTACCGAGCGGAGCCGAAGCTATCTATGAATACCTTGCCTCAAGGGCGCTGAAAGGGGTAGGCCCAGCAACGGCGACAATGATAGTTTCAGAATTCGGCGCGGATGCCTTTAAGGTTATAGAAAACGAGCCTGAAAAACTGACTAAAATTAGAGGAATTACGAGGAAAAAAGCGCTAGAGATTTCAGAAGCTTTCAGAAAACAAGCAGGGATACGCCGCCTGCTGGAGTTTT
The DNA here is from genome assembly GCA_012516225.1 of Clostridiales bacterium. Lineage (GTDB taxonomy): Bacteria > Bacillota > Clostridia > Oscillospirales > Oscillospiraceae > UBA2658. The sequence goes on along the minus strand of JAAYWX010000299.1, from coordinate 8,607 downwards.
TGGGCAACTATTCGGTAAGACCGGCTATAGCCATAAGGCTTTATAGGGTATACGGAAGCTCGGCGCTGGAACTTTTAAAGGAAAATCCGTATATAATAGCGGGCGAAAATATAGGTGCGAGTTTTGCGGAGGCGGACTCTCTGGCACTGAATATGGGCTTTGACGGAGACAGCCCCGAACGTGTGGCTGCTGCAGTTATTTATGAGCTTCGTCATAACTCGAGGAACGGTCATGCTTTTATTCCCGTCGATAAGCTTATTGCAGCAACGTCGCAGCTAATTGAAACTAACGCAGAGTCTGTCGAAGAAGCTCTGGATGTGCTCTCGGACAGCGGTGAACTTATGCGGACCTGTATAGCTGACAGAGACGCCTGCTATCTTTCGCCGCTTTACGAGGCGGAGACTTATACAGCCGCAAGAATAAAGAAAATGGCGGCGGTAAATTTCCGCCCAAAACAAGATATTGAAAAGCTCATTGCTGAAATTGAAGCGGAACAGTCTGTGCATTATGCAGAACTCCAGCGGCATTCACTCAGAACAGCCACCCAGCGCCAGATTATGGTTTTAACCGGAGGTCCAGGGACAGGAAAAACCACTACAGTCCGCGCCATAGTATCACTTTATGAAAAAATAGGGCTGAAAACCTTTCTTACGGCACCTACAGGACGTGCCGCAAAACGTATGTGCGAACTGACAGGGCGGGAAACCTCCACAGTTCACAGACTGCTTGAAGCTGGTCCTCCGGTTTCGGGGGAAGAAACCGTATTCAGACGCAATGAAGATGAACCGCTCGAATGCGATGCTGTTATACTTGATGAAAGCTCCATGGTGGATATCTTTCTTATGTCGGCACTACTGCGTGCAATGCCTGAGGACTGCAGACTCATAATGGTAGGCGATGCGGATCAGCTCCCAAGCATAGGTCCGGGTAATGTATTCCTTGACGTTATCCGCAGCGGAATAGTGGAAACAATACGCCTGACTGAAATTTTCCGCCAAGGTTCGCTTAGCCGCATAGTTGCAAATGCCCATATGATAAACAGAGGTGATTACCCCGATCTGAAGGCAAATTCAAGCGACGGAGACTTCTTTTTTCTGCGCAGAAAAGATATTGCACAGGCAGTTGAAACGGCTGCGGAACTTTGCAAATCTCGCCTTCCTTTGAAAATGGGAATCCCCTCATCTGATATTCAGGTTCTTACCCCCACCAGAAAGGGCGAAACAGGTACAAAAAATTTGAATGCAGTTCTTCAGAAGGTGCTTAATCCGCCTTTAAGCACAAAAAAAGAAAGGCGGTATGGAGAAATTATATTCCGTGTCGGAGACAGAGTAATGCAAATCCGAAACAATTATGATATAATATGGACAAAACCCGAAAAAATAGACTTTTCAGATGACGCCGAAGGTTCATCTGTTCCCGTAATAACCATGGGAAGCAAGCCGGTTCACGGTACTGGAGTTTTTAACGGTGATGTCGGCATAATTACGGAAATAGATAACGAAGGCGAAACGATAACCGTTCTGTTTGATGACAGACTGGCGGTGTATGGTTTCGATATGCTGTCGGAGCTTGAGCATGCTTTTGCCATGACAGTTCATAAATCTCAAGGAAGCGAGTATAGGGCGGTTATTCTGATGGCACTTGAAGGCTCTCCGCAGCTTATGTGCAGGAGTGTCCTGTATACGGCGGTGACGAGAGCGAGAGAACTTCTTATAATCATCGGAAACGAACCTATAGTGTACGGTATGATTGACAACCACAAGGTTACGAGAAGATACAGCGGACTTAGAGCCAGACTGACGGAATAGCAGATGGCGGGCTGGGAAAACCTGCCGGCGATATGGAAGGATGGTAATGCTATGGGCGTTTTTTCGGGACTTTTGGATTTGTTGTTTCCACCGCGCTGCGTATTTTGCAGGAAAATTTTAAAAGCGGACGAGAGCGGAATGTGCAGAAAATGTTCCGTATCAATCAGCCGCACCCAAAACGGTGGTGCCCAAAGCGGGGAATTTTTCTCCGTATGCGTTTCTCCGCTGTATTATGAGGATAACGTCAGAGAGGCTATTCTTCGCTTCAAATTCAACGATTTTACGGTTTACGCAGACGTCTTCGGCAAACTTATGGCCGAATGCATTGAGGAAAATCTAAAGGGAAGCTATGACATAATAACATGGGTTCCGCTGAGCAGAAAACGCCTCAAAAAACGCGGATACGACCAAGCCATGCTTCTTGCAATGTCGGCAGCACTTAAACTTGACGATGTTGCGGTTGAGCTTCTGCGCAAACATACGGATGTCCCCGCCCAGTCGGGGGTCGGTTCCGCTGAAAAGCGCAGAGCAAATATAAGCGGAGTATATGGAGTTGTGGATGAGGAACTTGTCAGGGGAAAACGGATACTTCTTATAGATGATATAATAACGACGGGGTCAACCTTGTCTGAATGCTCAAAGACGCTTAAATACTCGGGCGCTGAAGAAATTGTGTGCTGTACGCTCGCCAGAACCAGGGAATAAAAATGGGAAAATCAGTCAAAGATTTCATTGAGGTGAAATAGATGGTCTTTTTTGAACGAGATATTGCAATCGATCTGGGGACGTCCAGCATTATAGTATATGTGAACGGCAAGGGCATAACCCTGAGGGAACCCACAGTTGTCGCTGTGGACAAGCACAGCGGCAAATTGCTGAAGGTCGGAGAAGATGCGCAAAAAATGCGGGGCAGAACTCCAGCAAATATCGTATCAATATATCCTATTACTTCCGGCGTGATTTCCGATTATGATATGACAGTCAGGATGCTCAAGGAACTTATCCAGAGAATTACATCGTTCAGCCTTTTCAAACCGCGAATTATAATATGCGTGCCGGGCAGCATTTCGGGTGTTGAAGAACGCGCAACAATCGACGCCGGAATTGAGGCGGGAGCAAGGAAAGTTTACCTTCTTGAATCCTCCGTTGCCGCAGCACTTGGCGCCGGGGCTGATATTTCAAAGCCTGACGGCCATATGGTGATAGATATTGGGGGCGGCACAACTGAAGTAGGTGTGGTGTCTCTTAACGGAGTGGTGGAAAGCGAGTCTATAAAAACTGCAGGCAGTGCATTTGACGAGGCAATCGTAAAATACATACGCCGTAAACACAATCTTCTTATAGGACTCCGCACAGCAGAGGAAATCAAGATAAGGATAGGAAGCGCATACCCAGTTCAAGAAGTTTCGTCCGAAGAAGTGAAAGGCCGTTGCCTAATGACAGGTCTGCCGCGTTCTGTTACTATTGATACGAATGATATTGCGGAGTCCCTTCAAGAACCCATATTGGAAATTCTTGATGCAACTCAAATGGTGCTTGAAAGAACTCCTCCAGAATTAGTTTCGGACATTTCTCAGAACGGCATTATACTTTGCGGCGGTGGAAGCCTTATTCCGGGACTGGATAAAATTATTTACGCAAAAACGGGAATACGAGTACGCACCGTTGATGACCCCGTAACCTGCGTGGCTTACGGAGCAGGGAAAATGCTCAGCAGCCTCAATGAAATGAACGACGGTATGATAAATCTTGCAAGGAAAAGACAAATGAAATAGTCCTGCCGCAGCCCTTAAGTCGTTATGGCATAAAAAATCAGGGTTCTTTAAGTGTGACTTAAGGAACCCTTAAAAATATCATATGTTAAAAATCAGCCTTTGCCGAAGTACGAAGGGACATATATTTGAGGAAGAAAAGAACCCTCGATTTTATCAAGCTGTTTGTTCTCACTGTCAAACAAGGTTATCCCCTCGGCACCGCAGAGAATGCAGCCTGCATATTCCCCTTTTGAAGTATAAAAAACCGCATAAGCACCTGCTGGAGAATTAAATGCAGGAAACGCCGCCGCATAGTATCCGTTTTGGTATCCAAAGCCATTGAAGAATGAATATGACTCTCTATGTGCATCAAGATACGGCATATCGGAGGTTACTTTCTTTTCATCAAGTACACATTCCACACTGCCGTCATACGGCGAAACCACAAGGAGCTTTACAGTTTCGTTATACAAAAAAACGCCCGTTTCAGGATTCGCAGCCACATTGGCAGCGGAAGCCAAATAGTTGGGACAGTTAACTTTAGACAAGTCATAGTCTTCCCATACGGTCGGGTATTCGCATATTTTTTCTGGTGTATAGCTTTCACCGTTTTTCGCATACAGCACCGAAACCATCTCGGTATCCATAAGAGATGCAGCGGTCATGCATAAAATTGCTATTTTCCCGTCTTTATCAACAAAGAAGGAAACTGGCATAAGTTGTTTGCCGTTTTGTACAAGAGAAACATTTTTGCACAGGATTTCTCCGTTTTTGCTTATTTGAAATGTAAAATTTTCATCATCGAATTGCAGAATATATTCCTCAAAATATAACGATTTATTGTCTTCAGAAACCTTCACCGCATCATATTTTGAAGCCAAAGGATTTGTGCGAAGGACTAAAAATGCCGGTGACATGTATTGAGGAAAAATTCTGCTCGGTTCCAAGCTTGAGCTGTCCTCAATTTCATATATTGTATCCGATCCCAAAGACAGACTGTGCTCTGCCAAGTTTACCTGAAGCTCATAAGCTCCGACAGCACTTTTCCCATCGGTCTCGGTTTTAAATACAACCAGTTTTTGTGTCTGCTTTTCCGATGAGGATCCCTTTCCCGAACACCCGCCTATGCATAATACTGCCGCAATAGCCAGAACAGCCGCAACAATCCTTTTCAACATATCTTCCCCTTTCACATATAAAAAATTTAACAGTTCCGAAGCTGCAGGACATTAGCCCCCGCCTCTGAGCAGGGGCTAATGTCCGCTTTAGCCTTAAGTTGTCTTTATGGTATAATAATTATATGCGGAGCTGTTGTAAAATTGATAATTATATCTGTCGTTTGTATGTGCCGTAAACCTATGAGTAACTGTATCATTCAATGTTATGAGAGCAATGTGGCTTTCATCTGACCAAATGAGTATATTCCCGGCGTTTGCTGCAGCAAAGGTTGAAGCGTCCCAATACTTCTTGCCTGTCATATATGACTTAAGCCCGGGAACATATGTCCATGACCAGCCGTTTCCGCCGTCGTTAAATCTGTCCCATTTATTGGCTTCAACCGGTATGCCGCCTGCCGCCATGCACTGGGAGACAAAATCGGCACAGTCATTGTGCTTTAAATTGGATACATACGGGTATGCGCTGTTGTTCCACAGCGACCTGTTCTGAAGAATCCCGCATGACGTCCCATCATCATAGCAGGACGTTACATTTGAACCTGTCCATGCAAGTGCATAATCTCTTGCGGCCACCCGATTATAGGAGCTGTATCCCATAAGTGATGCCGTATTTCCCGTATCCTGATATTCAGCTATAATTGAGTTTACAGATTTTCCCCCTTCCTGGTACATTTTCTTAGCGTCAAGTTTCAGCACATCGATTGGATACAAAGTGGTATCCATTCCATCTTGGAAGTACATCGTCAGTCCCTTGCTATCTGCTGAAATAACCAAATCAAGTGACAGCGCAGTATACTCATCGGAAAAATCAATTTCAGAGACATACTTGTCTACGGCTTCTTTTGCTTTCCCTGAAGATATGTTCATAGCGTTTAGTTTTTCATACATTCCCTGAACAAAAGGAAGTTCTTCAACAGATGAAGCCTTAAGTTTAGTCATGCAAGATATGGCGACAGTGTAGTTCGTTGCATTTTCAGTCTTATGTACCCTAACGATATCTGCATGGACATCTTTAATATTGTAGAATCCCTGATAATTTTCGTATAGCCAGTTTAAAGCTGCGCTGACAACAGATTTTTCCGTGCCTGCCGCGGGCAGCGCATTGCCGCCGTTTTCACCGCAATTTGTCGCGTATGCCGGGAAAGCGGAAACTGCAAGGCATACGGCAAGCAGAACTGCAAGAATGCTTTTTTTCATTTTAAGCTCCTTCCTTGTTGCATAAACTAATTTTGGGCATATGTTTTAAAAGTACATATCGAATTAAAACGTACCCATCAAACGGTCAGATAAAAATCCCCATTGGAATCGCCTCCCCCAGACTGTTCAAACCGTACCTATACCGTTAACCCGTCAAATCAATGGATATCTTCGAACAGCTGTTCCTATAAAGCAAAACTATAGCTGGCGTTTAATTTCAGCCCGGCATTCCCGTATAAGAAAAATAAGGAAATTATTATCTGTTATTCCATAAAATACAATAACACCATTTTACATTTATGTCAATCATCGTCTTGAAAATTTATAAGCCTTCGGCATCTGCAGCCCTTGTTATTTATCCTTACGCACTTAAAGCATTCAGATACCGAACTCTTTCAGTTTCTGAACGCTCTAAAGTTATAACTCATATACATTTCCCGTAAACTATACCGTATGCTGCAATATAAAAGGGCGGATGCTATTTTGCCTCCGCCCTTTCGATTGCTCTTTCTTTATTTTTCGCTTCGCATTTAGATTGCAGCCATCTCAAGACATCCGAGTATACTTCATCTTTGTTATACTCGCTGATTAATTCGTGCCGTCCTCCGTGATACAGCTTTAAGGTAACGTCCGTAAGACCTGCTTTCAAAAAACCGTTATAAGCGCGCAGAACACCTTTCCCGTATTCTCCTACCGGATCGTCATCCCCCGAGATAAGGAATATAGGCAAATCCTTGTTGAGCCGTTCAAGGTTTCTTTTGTTGGATATGTACTTTATCCCAGTAAACATATCGCGGAAAACGCCAGCAGATGGAATAAATCCGCAGAGTGGATCATTTATGTAGTCATCCACAACGGCATCGTCGCGGGTAAGCCAGTCAAAGGAAGTACGGTTAGGCTTATAATGGCTGTTATAGCCTAAGAAAGCAAGATCATTCAGCCGCTGGCTTTTATAGCTTGCGCCATGCCTGTTTATTACGGCGTTTGCCGCGGAAAGACCTGCCGACAGAAGAAGCCCGCTCTGCTGTCCGGTACCGCTGAGAATTACGCCGTCGGGGCCGTCGTGATAGCGGATAATGTATGTACGCGTAAGGAAACTTCCCATGGAATGCCCGAAAATAAAAATTGGCAGACTATAATACTGTTCCCTCAGTCTTTCATAGAGTTTCCTCATATCTCCAACTACAAGTTCCCAGCCTCCATGCTCTCCAAAAAAGCCAAGATCATCTGGACTTGCGGCACTTTTCCCATGCCCGAGGTGGTCCTCTCCGGCAACTACAAATCCTTTGGATGCGAGAAACTGCGCAAATTTGTCATAGCGAGTGATATGCTCCGCTATGCCATGGCAAATCTGCACCACACCGACAGGTGAAGCATCAGGAAGCCATTCGCGGACATAGATAGTGTTTTTGCAGTCGCAAGACCCAAAGCTGAACTCGTTTAATATAGGCATATCCCAGATCCTCTTTTCGCGTGCTGAAATAAATTGTAACTTAATTTAACTATTGATACAATTTTATATTGCAGAGATAAGGAAGTCAACCTAATAAGATTAAATTTAAAAAAGTTTATATATTGTTCATCAATCTACAGGCAATTCTATTATTTCAATACCCCGTCGCATAGCATAAAGAATGGTACTCATAGTTCCTCCGGGAGTACCGTTGAATACGGCTATAAGTACTGAAGAATTGTCAACCATATATCTATTTCTCCTCATAAGGCAGTCCGGCGTATATCGGTTCTGAACGAGGGTGTAATAGTCGCATTCTTCAACAAGACGCGAATATCTCTTTTTTAATGCGGCAGACCATCCGGAGGACTGCCCTTCCCATGGAATGGCAGCTTCAAGCGTAATGTCCTCATGTATGGTCCTAAGCTCTATAACCGCCTCGCAAAAGTACATATCGCAGCCTGTCGCCATGCCGCAGATAAAATGGCGCACTCCGGAATGATATACGGCCTCTATAGTGTCAGACAAAATTGATTTAAGCTTTATGCACCTTGGGTCGTTTTCGTTGCCGTGCCATGGCAGTTTTGATTCTCTGTGCCCTGTAAACGAGCAGGCCTGTTTAAATTTTTCCATATAACCTCCGCAGACAATGCAATAAAAACATTTTCAGTTTACCATTTTTCCCTTAATATGTCAAAGAAAGCGGGCGTATTTTTTAATAAATTAATAATATTTAAAAACTCGCGCATAATAGCTGTGAATTCATTTTGGAGGTCGCAAAAATGAAAAAATTTACAACTATTATTACGGTATTTTTAATGTTGGCATCTGTTCTTGGAGGATGCAAAAAGGCCACCCCTACCCCGAGCATGAGTCCTAACGTACCTGAAGTTTCGGAAAGTCCTGCTATTCCATCTCCGGAAATCAGCCCGTCTGCAACGGTTACTCCCAATACAGGTACTTCTCCGTTACCGACCGTTAGCCCGTCGCCCGGGGCAACAACTTAAAAAGACCAAATAAAAAAGACGAGTGTATGTACGATACACCCGTCTTTTTATTGTTTGCTACGTTAAACACAAGCTGTTAAACAGCAAATATTAATTATGCAGCAGGAGAAGCAGAAGGAGCCTCGGACTCAGCAGGAGCTGCGGACTCAGCAGGAGCTTCAGACTCAGCGGGAGCTTCAGACTCAGCAGGAGCCTCAGACTCAGCGGGAG